>NZ_JAUBPR010000002.1:84130-123428 GCF_036700845.1 Microcoleus sp. S13_C5 | reverse complement strand
TATTTTTAAACTACGACTCATAAACGCACCATACAAGCTATCTCTCTATTATATGCAACTTCACATAAAATTGGTATTACTGGGTTTGCTAGTGGTTGTTGATTTGCCCAATCAATAATCATATTATTTTGGTCGAAACTAGCTACTATTCCCGCCTCTGAAACAATTGCTTTATAGTCTTTCCACTCAGATTTTTCTCCGGGGTGGTGTGATTAACCGGGCTTTGCCACCATCTACACTTAGCTCAGTAATATCTAATGTTGCTACTGGTTTATTAAATTCTTGATAATGTACTAATATGAGTTGTGTTTTCGAGGGTACAGTAACTCCAGTTATGTATTTAATATCTTTTGATGCACTTTCATAAGCAACATTAGCACTCAGTCTTAAACAGCAGTTTTCTAAATGCGGACTTAATCTGCTTCCCGTACCACACCCTAGTAGCTCCGCTTGCTTCTCGGTGATACTTAAATCACCTAATGTACTTTTTAATTTCTTTACCCTTCCTACTTTTGTCCCGCTAGCTGAGTAGATAAAAAAATTCCTATCTGTGGTGTTACATGAGTTAACACTCTTTCTTTTCCTGCTAGCTCGATATCTTCTAATGTCTTTAACGATTCAGATTCACAATCCGCATACAGGATTGCAGAAATAGCTTCTACATGTGTTTGAATCGCCTGTTGCTGTTCTGGGGTCATGGTTCAGTCGCCATTAATAAGACACTATTATTCTCGCCTATTTTGCTCAACAATGGCTCAAAGCCACTATTTTACTCTTCTTGAGTATTTACACTTGTCGCAAAAGTGACACGCTCCCGATCACACTTTTGATCGTTCCTACCTGCAAGGAATCACCATCCACAATACTTTTACCGCCATAGACTGCGATCGCGTCGCCAGATTAATCACACAATACACCCCCAACCCAGAACACCGATCGGCTCTTTTAGAAACCCTCCACTGTCGCCCAACCACCGATGCCTACTATCAACTGTATTATCGAAATACAGACTACTACCCGTTGAGGTGGTTGCGAGCTTTAGGTTCAAAAGTAGAAATTTTGCTACCTTGGCATTTGCGGCAAGAAATGGCTCGAGAAATCCAAAATACTTGGAACTTCTACAAATAGGAAGAGAGAAATAAGCGACAGCCGATCGAATCTATTGTGGAAAACTTGCCTATTTCTGTGGAGAACTCGCATCTTCCTGTGGAAAAGCACAACTGAATGAGCTGCGAGTTTTTTCCACACCATTGATACGATTTAAAGATTTCGAGGAATTACGGTAAGTAAAAGTACCTTCTTGCTTGTTCCTTCATTTTTCAGAATCGTAGCTAATTTGGTCGGAATGGTAAGCCGGCGGCTCAACGTGAATTAAGATGCGTACAGGGCTGAAACGTTCTTCCAAACGGGCTTCTACTTCTTCTGTAATCCCGTGAGCTGTTTCTACATCGACAGCATCGACAATCATGTGCATATCAATAAATACTTGACGCCCTACAACGCCACGGGAGGCGATCGAGTGACAGTTGACAACCCCCGGTACATCGATCGCGATCGCATGAATAACTTCAGGTGCGATCGCCATTTCATCCACCAACCAAGGCAGATTTTCTGTTAAAACCTTCCAACCGCTTCTAAATACCAAAACAGCCACAGGAAAAGACAAAAACACATCCAGGGATTGTAATTGAGGTATATTCCAAACCTCTCCTTGCCAAACGCCAATCAACCCGCCGATGACCATAATTGTCACCCAAACATCGCTCATCGTGTGCTGAGCGTCAGCCACTAAAATCGCGCTACCGAGACGTTTGCCAACTCTGCGCTCGTAAAAAGTGACAAAAATATTAATCCCCAGTACGAGCAGTAATATCCACAATTCATTTGGCGATATTTTGACCACTTTACCGCCGTTAATCAGCCTTTCGACAGCACCGCTGAGAATTTCAAAACAGGCAATTCCCAGAAAAACAGCTATTCCCAGAGCTCCGAGAGCATCAAATTTTTGGTGTCCGTAGGGATGATCGCGATCGGGCTGCGGATTGGCATAATGATTAGTTACCAATCCTAAAATATTATTAGCGCTGTCCGTGACGCTGTGCAAAGCATCTGCCAGCAAACTGAGGGAACCAGTCAGCCATCCCACGGCTGCTTTAATTGCCATCACCAGCAAATTGAGCAATAAAGTAATTATTAAAACCTTGCGGACTTCGGAACGGTTATCGGCCACCATAAAATCTCCTCTATCTGCCGTCAAGTTTTCAGGTTTCTAGTTTAAAGCTTATCAAGTCATAACAGGTTAAAACTCTTGCGGAATCTAGCTTATGACTAGATTTATATTCATTAATTTAGCCGAGCTTCTTGAGATTAATTTTAATTAATAGCATTCTCGCAGTCCAAGTGAGCAGGAATGTACTTCTTTTGGGTTACTATATCTTTTATCATTAACAATTGTATGTTAAATTTCATTGCCCATGTCTCTTTCTCCGCTGACACTGAATTTAGTCGAAGGTTCTGTCTCCTTTAGCTTTTCCCCGCAAGCCGCGCGGGATTTGCAAAGCGAAATTGCAGCTTTGATGGAAAGCTTGAAAGCTGTAGCAGCCAAAACCGCTGGCGCTAAAGCTTCTCCCCAAAAACCGATGGAATATCGGTATGCAGGAGATGTATTTTTGGAAGTTTTCTGCAACCCGAATATCTGGCCAACTCCTTTTGCTGCAAAAGTGCTGATTACGGTTAGGGACGATCGCGTGCGCGTGACCACCGAAGCCGAACTCAGCCGCCTGCGCGACGATCTCGCTCAGTATATCGAACAAGTCGGTTGAGATTCTCAACCTCGATCGTTTGTAGTTAATAGGTTGAATCTGAATTCAGATACCATTCTCAAGAACAGGCTTTCCGGCCTGTTCGACAAACATTAAATTTTCTTGTGGGGTGGGCTTCTAGCCCGCCCCTGAAAGGATTACTGACAAAGGATAGCTATCTGCAGGCGACGCCGACCATTCCCACATTGAACCTGCATAATTCTTAGCATTAAATCCAACATTTGTCAAGACACAAGTCAACCATGCAGAACGAATTCCCCCAGTACAATAACTCACAATTTGATTTGACTGCGAAACTCCTTTTTGCTGCAAAATAGCAACTATTTCCCCGCGATCCAGCAGTTTTCCCTGTTTGTCCATCGACTGTTTGTAATAGAGGTGAACCGCACCGGGAATGTGGCCGCCCCGCTTTTCTCCGTAAGGCGTTTTACCTGCATATTCTCGCGCCTCTCTGGCGTCAATAATGACTAAATTCTCATCTCCTAAAATAGCTTTCAATTCATCCCGCTGAATTTCCCAATTCGAGCGGCGAGATATTACAAAATCTCCTGTTTTCGGTGGATTGTTTGCAGCTTTTACTCGATTAATTCCAGCTTTGATTAAAGCCCTATATCCTCCATCGACAAAAACTGCTTTTTCGTGTCCCAAAGTCCGCAACATCCAAACAATTCGCCCGTCTTCGCCCCACCCTTTCACCGAATCGGCAACGACTATGACAGGTTTGTCTTGATAAATGCCAATTGCTTGCAGTTTTTGAGTTAAAACTGTGTTATTTTCTAGAATTTTTCCCTTGTGGGGAAAGTCGGAAGGCGAAAATTCCTGCCAAGTTACGGGAATAGCTGGTGGGAGACGGCAAAACCACTTTAAAATGGGTGCGCGAGCATCTAGTAAAGTAGCTTCTTGTTCCAGCAATTGCTTAGCTAAAGCTGCATTTACTATCCAGTTATTTGCTAAATTACACAGTAAATTAGACATAATTTATTGAGCAAGTTTTGCTGTACCCGCAGCGCATTCTAAAACCCCTTTGGTATTAGTTGGATAAGGTGGTTTAGTCTTGCCAGTAGCAGCATTTATACACAAGATTGTTTGGCTCTTGTTTCCCACCAAAAAGACTCCTCCCACAAAACTTTTGAGATTAGCTTGCTTCGATACTCCGTAGTTAAATACAGCACCTTTTTTCACCATGGCGATTGAGTAGCTGTAATTGGCTGAGTTAGGTGTAACTTGGAGACCGAGATAAACCAATAGATTGGAAACAGAACTTGTAAAGCCTGCCTTTTCAGCATAGTAAACTTGCTGAGCTTTATTCATCGAACCCACAAATTTTTTCGCTTGTGATTCCTTAGCTTTAAGCGTTTGTGAAACTTGAGCTTCCGAGACAGGACTGAAAATAACTGGCAGAGTTAGAGCTGCGATTGCAACTTTGAGCTGCCAGTTGCGGCTGCTAGGCATCATGCTTAATTTCACAGATAACAGGTGGAATGAGCGGTTGAGCAACATACAATTAAACTAATTGTTTTGCCTGAAACTGTTTCAACGCCCAAGGAGCAACCGTGCCGTGTTCTGTGATTATTCCTGAGATCAACTCCGCCGGAGTTACGTCAAAAGCGGGGTTGTAAAATTCGACTCCCACAGGACAAATCCGCGTAGTTCCAACTTGATACATTTCAACAGGATCGCGTTCTTCAATGGGGATTTGGCTGCCGTCGGAAAGTTCAAAATCTATGGTAGATAGAGGCGCGGCGACAAAAAACGGGACGTTGTGAGCTTTGGCAACAATTGCTAAACTGTAAGTGCCAATTTTATTGGCAGCGTCGCCGTTAGCAGCGATTCTGTCTGCACCGACAACTACTGCGTGAATCATGCCGAGTTTCATGCAGTGGGCGGCCATATTGTCAGCTATTAATGTGACAGGAATTCCTTCTTGCACGCATTCCCAAGTGGTGAGTTTTGCACCTTGGAGACGGGGCCGAGTTTCGTCTGCAAAAACTCTTCCGAGTCTTCCTTCTCGCCAAGCAGAACGAAATACACCTAACGCAGTACCGTAGCCTGCTGTTGCCAACGCACCGGCATTGCAGTGAGTTAGTAAGTTCAATTTTTCGGGTGTAGCTGGCAGAACTTCTAAACCTTTGTCGCCGATATCTTTACAAGTTTGCAAGTCTTCTGATTGAATGGTTTTAGCCATTTCTAACAAAGTTTTTTGCACTTGTTCGACAGAACCGCTAGTTCTCTCGGCAGTTTTGAGCATTCGCGATATTGCCCAAAACAAATTAACCGCCGTGGGACGGGTGGAACGCAATAACTCGCCCACTTGTTCTAATTTAGCGAGAAACTCGGTACGATCGCCGGTTTCGATTTCTCGCGCCCCCAAATACATCCCGTAGGCTGCTGCTACCCCGATCGCCGGAGCACCTCGGACTATCATAGTTTTAATCGCCTCAGCCATATCTTCGCAGCGGCTAATTTCGACTACACCGTATTCTTTGGGCAGCCGGTTTTGGTCAATTAGCAGAACTCGGTCTTCTATCCAGGTGACGGGGGAAACGGGGGAGTTTTGAGCGGTCATCGATTTCAATGATGTGAGGGACAAGTTTCTATGATGCCATGAAGGCGACTATTCCTCTATGTTATGAGGGACACGCTGAATTTGCCAAAATCCCAGCCCTGCGGTTTTAGCTTCGAGACAGGAGATTTGAGATTGAATAATTGCTGCATACCTACCACTCTCTCGGTTTGGAACTTATACAGAGTTGGATTCTTTTTCACCAAAGTGTACTTAGTAAAAAACCGAACATTAAGTTGTGTAAATTATACTTGCGTTTTTTGAAAAATTTCCGTAATCGGGAACAAGCTAGCTGTACCTGGGGTCTGCTTTTTTTAAGTTGAGAATGAAAAAGTGCGATCGAGCAACTTTCCAGAGCCAACAGATTTACAAGAATCACAAAAATAGATAATCGTAAAGCTTTGTCTGTACAACTTGTACTGAGTTAAAGGCAGGTTTTGTGGTAGCCGTATTTGTGGTGGATTGAAGTAGCGACTATCATCGCACGGAAACAAGATTGTGAAAACCTACTTAGGTGCATGGGGGAACAGTAATTATGAAAAACCTACAAATAGTATTCGTAGATTCAGCAGTTGAAGATTGGCAGAGTCTGGCGGTCGGTGTGAAAGCGGGTACAGAGGTAATTTTAGTCGATCGATCCCGGGACGGCATCGAACAAATTGCCGAAGCACTGCAGAGCCGCAAAGGTATAGAAAGGGTTCACATTATTTCTCACGGGGAATCGGGAAGTTTGCAGCTAGGGCAAACTATCCTGAATTCCGACAATTTAGAAACATATAGCGACTCTTTGAAACAGTGGTTTTCCTCATCGGTCAACTCAATTAAAAATCGATTTGAAATTCTGCTTTATGGTTGCAATGTAGCTGCAGGTAAAAAAGGAGAAGCTTTTGTACAAAAGCTGAGCAAGTTAACAAAAGCTAATATTGCTGCTTCTTCAAATCTTACGGGGAGTGCCCAAAAAGGCGGAAACTGGGTACTTGAATACGCTACTGGAGCGATTAAAACAGGATTGGCGATCGAGCCGGAGGTAATGGCAGCCTATGGACACACATTGGCTACTTTTACTGTTACTAATACCGCTGACGCTGGGCCTGGTTCGCTCCGAGATGCAATTACTCAAGCCAATGCCCTTGCTGGGGCGGATATTATTAACTTCAACATTCCCGTTGCAGGCGTGCAGACGATCGCGCCATTGACTTCTTTACCAATAATTACCGAGGCCGTAACGATCGACGGCACCTCTCAGCCAGGATTCGCCGGCACCCCGCTGATCCAACTCGATGGAACCAATGCCGGGGGTACAACTAACGGCATACTCATCACCGGCAGTGGCAGCACCGTTCGGGGACTGGCAATCAATCGTTTTCAGGGTTCTGGAATCTTCATTTTAGGTAATACCGCCACAGGCAACTCTGTACTCGGCAACTACATCGGCACCGATTCCAACGGTACCGCAGACTTGGGCAACGGTGCTAGTGGTGTAGTAGTTGACAATGCAGCGGGCAACAGGATCGGCGGGACTGCTGCGGGCGATCGCAACATCATTTCTGGCAACAATGCTTTCGGCGTGTTAATCAATGCCGCAGGTGCCACAGGCAACACTGTGCTGGGCAACATCATCGGCACCAACGCTGCTGGTACTGCTGCGTTACCAAATGCCTTGACGGGCGTGCAAATATCGGGTGGTTCTAACAATATCGTTGGCGGAACGACAGTAGCCGATCGGAACTTGATTTCTGGCAATGGCAGCGCTGGCGTGTTTATCGATGGTGCCACAGCCACAGGCAACACTGTGCTAGGCAACTTCATCGGCACCGACATCAACGGTACTGCAGACTTAGGCAACGTCGGTTTTGGGGTGGCTATTCAGAATGCGCCCAACAACACGATCGGCGGAAATACCGCAGGTGCGCGCAACATCATTTCCGGCAATAATGCTTTCGGTGTAGTCATTCAAAACACCCCTGCTACCAGCAACGCTGCCACAGGCAACAGAGTCGTGGGCAACTTCATCGGCACCGATGTCAACGGCACCGCAGACTTGGGCAACACCTTGACTGGCGTGCTCATACAGGATGCTGCCAGCAACACGATCGGCGGGACTGCAGCGGGCGATCGCAACATCATTTCCGGCAATGACGGTTTCGGCGTGCAAATTCTCAACGCCAATGCCACTCTCAACTCGGTATTCGGCAACTACATCGGCACGAACGCCGCAGGCACTGCTGCCTTGCCAAACACTATTGGTGTAGTTGTAGACAATGCACCCAGCAATACGATCGGCGGTAGTGCCGTAGGCGCTGGCAATATTATTTCCGGCAATAGCAGTGCCAGCGCAGGTTTAGGCGTGCAGATTACAGGCGCCTCTGCAACAGGCAACACTTTGCGCGGCAACTTCATCGGCGTTGCAGCCAACGGTACTAGCCCCTTAGGCAATAGCTCGATCGGAGTACAGATTACCGCTGCCGCAAGTAATAATGCGATCGGCGGTACAGCAGCAGGTGAAGGAAATATCATCGCCAACAATGGCAATATCGGCGTAGGTGTTGACTCCGGTATCGGCAACCGCATCCAAAACAACTCGATCTTCGCCAACCTTGGCTTAGGCATCGACCTTGGCAACAACGGCATCACCGCCAACGATGCAGGCGACGCCGACATCGGTGCAAACAACCTCCAAAACACTCCCGTACTCACTACCGCTACCGCCAGCGCTGGCAGCGTCACCGTCGCGGGAACTTACAACAGCATTCCCAGTGCCAATTTCACCCTCCAATTTTTCGCCAACAATCCCCCGGGAACCCAAGGTCAAACCTTAATTGCTTCTATCCCGGTAACTACTGACGCCGCCGGCAACGCTGCTTTTAATCAAACTTTCCCAGCAGCCGTCACCGCAGGCCAATTAATCACCGCGACAGCAACCGACGCCGCCGGCAACACTTCGGAATTTTCCGCACAGCCTGTTCCCGTTGGGGTACCGCTGAGTACCATCACCGGCATCAAATTTAACGACATTGACGGCAACGGCACTCAAGCTGCCGGAGAACTTGGGGTTCCCGGAGTTACAGTTTTTCTCGACACCAACGGTGACGGCATCCTCAGTGCCGGCGAAACTTCCGCAACTACCGGGGCTGGCGGCACTTTCACTTTCGGCAACTTGCCTGCTGGCACTTACAGCGTCCGGGAGGTTGTACCGGCTGGAAGCCAAATAACTACTCCCAATCCGGTTGCAGTCACGCTGGCAGCAGGTCAAACTACTCCTGCTACAGTTAATTTCGGCAACCAAGCAATACCAGTACCGCTGAGTACAATTACTGGTATAAAATTTAACGACATTGACGGCAACGGCACTCAAGCTGCCGGAGAACTTGGCGTTCCCGGAGTTACTGTTTTCCTCGACACAAACGGTGACGGCATCCTCGGTGCCGGCGAAACTTCCGCAACTACCGATGCTAACGGCGGCTTCAATTTCCCCAACTTGCCCTCCGGCACTTACAACGTTCGGGAAGTTGTACCCGCCAACAGCCAGCCAACTACTCCCAATCCGGTTGCAGTCACGCTGGCAGCAGGCCAAACTACTCCTGCTACGGTGAATTTCGGCAATCGATCGATATCCGCTCTACTCGGCAGCATTACTGGCATAACATTTAAGGACGACGACGACAACGGCACTCAAGGTGCGGGAGAAACTGGCTTAGCCGGAGCGACTGTTTTCCTCGACACTAACAATGACGGCATTCTCGATGTCGGAGAAACTTCCGCAACTACGGGGGCTGACGGCAGCTTCAATTTCCCCAACTTGCCCGCAGGTACTTACAGCGTTCAGGAAGTCGGGCTGTTTCCCTACCTGCCGACTACTCCCAATCCGGTTTCAGTGACGCTGGCGACAGGCCAAACGACTCCCGCTGTGGTGAATTTCGGCAATCGCCCGTTTGATCTGTTTCCTCCATTTGGAACCATTACTGGTATCAAATTTAACGACATTGACGGCAACGGCACTCAAGCAGCCGGAGAACTTGGTGTACCCGGAGTCACTGTTTTCCTAGACACTAACAATGACGGCATTCTCGATGCCACAGAAACTTCGGCAACTACCGATGCTAACGGCGGCTTTACTTTCCCCAACTTAACCTCCGGTACTTACAACGTCCGGGAAGTCGTGCCGCCAAACAGCCAGCCAACTACTCCCAATCCAGTTTCAGTGACGCTGGCAGCAGGTCAAACTACTCCTGCTACAGTTAATTTCGGCAATAGCCTCCAGACGGGCACCATAACTGGGATTAAATTCAACGACACCAACGGTAACGGCACTCAAGATACTGGAGAAATTGGCATCCCTGGCGTCACGATTTTCCTTGACACTAACAACAACGGTAGTTCAGACACCGGAGAAACCCAAGTTACTACCGGTACCGATGGCAGCTACAGCTTCCCCAACCTGCAAACAGGCACTTACAACGTCGGGGAAGTGGTGCCGACAGGTTTTACACCAACCACCCCTAACCCCCGAACCGTTCCCTTAGATCCAGGTCAAACTTCCACTGCCAATTTCGGCAACCAACAAGTCCCGCCAACACCAACACCAACACCAACGCCGACTCCGACTCCGACTCCGCCTCAGCCTCCGACTCCCGTCCAACAAAGCAGCATCAGCGGTCTTAAATTCAACGACGGCAACGGCAACGGTACTCGGGATGCGGAGGAAAGTGGTCTTTCGGGATGGCAAATTTTCCTCGATGCGAACGGGAACAACTCTTTAGATTCGGGCGAAACTATTGTTAACACTGACAATTCTGGTAATTACAGTTTCAACAATCTCAATCCCGGCACCTACAATGTGCGGGAGGTGCAGCAGACTGGCTGGACGCAAACTACTGCTAATCCGGCGGCGGTTAATCTGGGCAGTGGCGAAAGTCGTAGTGGAATTAATTTCGGCAATTTCCAAAATATTAGCATCTCCGGCAGCAAGTTTAATGACCTCAATAACAATGGGGCTTTGGATGCTCAAGAACCGCTCTTGCCGAACTGGCAAATCTTCCTTGACTCTAACAGCAATAACTCTTTAGATGCTGGAGAAGTTAACACTTCTACTGATAGTTTGGGTGGCTACAGTTTCGCTAATTTAGGACCGGGAACTTATCGAGTTCGGGAAGTAAATCAACCTGGTTGGACGCAAACTACTGCCAATCCTGCTGATATTATTGCTGTCAGCGGCACTAATGTTAGCAATATTAACTTTGGCAATTTCTTCGCCCAAGTCCAACCAACACCAACACCAACACCACCACCGCAAGAAGGACAAGATGTTGACTGCATTTGTTCGCAAATTGTTTTACCCAGCATTAGCAGTATTCGCGGCCCAAGTTCTGCCACTAATACCCGCAACGGTACTAACGGCAACGACACTATTCTCGCCACTAATAACGGTGACGAAATAAATGGTTTTGACGGCGATGACTTGTTGGCAGGGTTACAGGGCAATGATAATATTTACGGAGGACTTAACAGTGCTTTCCCGGTTGGCCCAGATATAGACAGGGACTTGTTGTTTGGCAATGAGGGTAATGATTACCTCAATGGGGTTGCTGGAGATGATTTAATCTTTGCGGGCAAGAACGAAGATGTGGTTTACGGCGGCAAAGATGACGACATTATTTTCGGCGACCAAGAAAGCGATACTTTAATTGGCGACCAGGGTAACGATACTATCTACGGGGGAACTATTAACCCCCTCGACCCGGATTTGACTGGCAACGATTTGCTGTTTGGTTTGGCGGGCGATGACTTCCTCAGCGGGCAGAACAATCAAGATACGATCGCAGGTGGTGATGGTAATGATACAGTGCGTGCCGGCAAGGGCGATGACTTAGTTTTCGGCGAATTGGGCAGCAACCTGCTGTTTGGCGATGAAGGCAGTGATACTATCTGTGGCGGCGAGGGGGAAGATACAGTGTACGGGGATATTGGTAGCCCCCTTCCCATTGGTTCTACTGGCGGAAAAGACCAAATATGTGGCGGTTTGGGCAACGATTTGTTGTTTGGCAATGAAGGTCAGGATACTGTCAATGGGGAGGTCGGGAACGATACTCTTTACGGCGGTAAGGATGAGGATAGTTTGCTCGGCAGTGCTGGGGACGACTTCTTGTTTGGAGATCAAGGGAATGATACTCTGATTGGAGGCACCGGAAACGATCGATTTATGTTGGGTATTGACCTCGGCAGCGAGACTATTTTAGACTTTCAATACGGCCTCGATTCGATCGGCTTAATGGGTGGTCTGGATTTCTCCCAACTGAGCATTGTGGCCGAGAATAGTTCTACCCTCATCCGAGTTACTGGTTCCGGGCAACTTTTGGCAACTCTCAGCAATGTGCCTGCAAGCGTGATTACTGCCACAGATTTTTTTGTCCAGTAGTGCGATCGAGCTAATTAATTAGGTGAGAATATGGTAGGGACGATGGATTAAGAGACTGTTGGCCAATCAAAAAAGCGTGAAACCAAACATCTTACAGCAGATTCCACGTTATTTGTGAAGTACACCCCTGATCCCTGAATCCCCCTAGGGAAAAGGCATTGCCTTTTCCCTACTACTTTATGAACCTGGAATAAGCTGTATAATCATGGCAAATAAACTCTGATGAGCCAGAAGTAATATCGTTTTCGGTTGCACAGCGCCGTGTCCTACCTGTGGGTAATATTAATTCTGATGCTACCGCAGTTGATAGGACTCGGGATCGAAAAACTGAACGGTTGAGTGTTAATTGTTGACTCGATTTTATGATTCCGATGCAACCGAAAACGATATCAGATAAAACTTAGCATCGTAGAGGTCGTCGGTTCAAACCTCGCCACTTCGATCGACAAAACCCGCCTAACGAAGCGGGTTTTGTAGTTTCCCTAAATATTTTCACTCTTTGGCAATGATTAAACAATCACTCTCAACTTTAGACAGCATATCTGGAAAAGCTGATGTGTAGTTGCCATCTTTGTCTACAACCCTGCGGAGTATATATCCGCTCTCAGCAGGTCTGCCGAAAAACGAGTTTGTGCGATGCCAGATATCTCCATTCGGAGTGTTCGGATCTCGATCAATCAAAAAATCTACAAGCCACTGCGGCACAGACCATCCAAACACTATCGGCGTGATGTGTCCGTGCTGCAAAGTTGTATCCGAAAATCGGAACAAGTAAGTGAGCCGAGAAAATTTGACCAAATAAAGTAACATCCGTCCCGCCATTGATGAATGAAATGTCCAGATCACAGGATCAAAAACGCGCAGCAATAACGTCCGTTCCTCAACATTCCAGTCTGAACTGTACATCGTCAAACAATGGTCTGGTAAAACATTCCCGTCCATAAAAAAGATACCTTGCAGGACTTCAGGTAATTCCGCTGGATGTTCTACTTTCATCCAATTCGCGATGTCTTTTAGTTGCTTTTGTTCGATTAACATGGTATTATTTATCCTCAAAATAGTTGTGTTTGGATTTCCTATTAGATACCCCCTTGATTTCTTAGTCGATCGATAGATAGTTTGTGTGGCGTGCGGTTTCAACTCACATCTTGCACCATTCTCAATAAGGCTTTTATGTGCGGGCATGATGCCCACCCCACAAGCAATTAATTCTTTGTGGAACAGGCATCTTGCCTGTTCTTGAGAATAATATAATATCTCAGTTTCAACCGCTGTCCGATCGAGCTTTTGGATTAATTACCCCCGCAAGTTAGGCTCAGAGGCTCGTCGCACTTTGCCTACCGTACTCACGACATCCACCAGCATCTTGAGTGCGATGTCTTTAGCTGGGCAAATCCGTCCCGCGCTCCGATCGCCCACCGAATGAAAACCCATATGAAAAGGGCACAGATTCTCGCGCTTAGGGTTGAATTCGTATACCGTAGAGCCCCAGAAACTCCCGTCTAGCAGCCCCAGGCTGAGCGGTATTAGTACCTTGGTTCCTGCGGGGAAGGTGCGCTCTTTGCCCGCTACCGTTGCGGTGAATGGCTCTGTGGCGACTCGGTGGGTGGCGCTGACGGGGGCCCAGAGGCGGGCGCATTCCAGGAGGAAGAGCTCGATAGACTGGCGATCGTCCAAATCGAGCTGATCCCAAAAATCAGTCGGGTTAATTTGGGCCGTCTGCTGTCCTTTATAGGCGGGGAGAGGGCGATATCCCATGGCCGTGTAGCCTAGGTGCAGGGGGCCTTGCATTCCCGCTATCCCCATAATCGATGTCATCAGCTTTGCCAATTCCCGTTTAGTCATGCCGTTGTTTTCCGAGCTCTCCTGGAAGTCGGCTAAAGCTGGGGAATTTTCATAGATAGTCGCTGCACGCTCTATTAGAGTGGACAAATCCCCGTGTCCAAAGAGGTTCAGGCTTTGCAGCAGGTTGCCGATGACGGCGAAGTAATGCAGCGGGCTTTGGCGGGTGTAATGCAATTCGGTGAGAAGTTCGATCGACTCTGAATCGTCTGGATTAATCCCAAAGATGACGTAGTGCAGATATCGGACTAAAAATTCCATCCAACCCCGCTTGACATCGGTAAAAAACGCTCCCCCCGCACCGTGCGACATCTCGGCGTAATCTGCAGCTAGCCGATCAAGCAACCGTCTGCTGATTTCGTCTCCTTGGCGATCCGTTGTGGCACTGTTGAAGAGATACTTCTGCATACAGCTTCGGAATGCCGCGTGGTTGCTGCTACCATCAGGTTCGTGATCGGACAAAGACAGCAGGAAAAGGTTCCTGCCGCCGACATCTTGGTTGGGCGCGCGCTCGGGATCGAGTACAGAAGTACCAAGCCGCCATCCGCGCGCCTGGGGCGATGTGAGTGCTTTTTCTAGGGTGTCAAACTCTCCCATCACGACTTGCCCCGCGCAGCAAAAGTTGGCTCCGAAAGCCAGCCGTTTTATCGGCAAATACGTGGGTTCGTTGGCAATCAAACCTTCAATCAGGGCGATCGGCGGTAGCATCGTTTTGCTGAGACTTTCTTCCGGGTTTTGCAAAGCCCAAGCCTGAAACTCATTCAGTGCCGGGTTCATCAGCGATGAGAAAATAGTATCTAAATTTAGGTTCATCATAATTTCTCCGAGAATCCCTCACCATAACCCGCTTTGCATTTAGCAGCAAGAGGGTATAGGGCGGCAATTGAGCGGGTATTCAATCCCACTTAATTGCCAAATCAGTAAGTATAACTATAGCCATTTTTTTTTGCACGCAGTGGCAATATAGAGATAGCTTTACTGAATATGTCAGCGTCTAAGTCTAGCCTTGTCCCGGAGATTGAGTGGAATTTATAACGATTCCTGGTAAGTAGATCTACTTTCTCCATCTAAAGTATTAGCCCCAATCTCTCCGAGTCGCACATAAACCGTAGTTAGGTGCGACTACTTGCTATTAAATTTAGCCAAAATCGGCGACATTAATTAGACTAGACGGCACAGCATTGAGAGCGGCTAAAATTTCTCCTGTTGCTGACAAACGGATGAAAGTTGCATTGTTCTCTTGAGTAAGTGACAGTTGGGAGAAAGTAAGATTGTTGCCTAGAGAAAGCAAATCTTTTCCATCTTCAAAATCCCAGATAATATCGATACCAGAATTGGGAGAGAGCAAGAAGCGATCGCTCCCATTCCCTCCTATCAAAGTGTTATCTCCATCTTCACCGAATAGGAAGTCGTCGCCGTCACCCCCAATAATAGTATCATTTCCCTTGCCTCCGCGCAAAGTATCATTGCCAGTGCTACCATCTAGCACATCGTCGCCTCGGTTGCCAAAGATAATATCGCCACCATCGCTACCGGTGATAGTATCAATTCCCTTGCCGCCGTAAAGGGTATCGTCGTCAAAACCGCCATTGATTAAGTCATTGCCTTGATTGGCATTAATCCAGTCATTGCCGTTAAAACCAAAGATCAAATCATTTCCCTTTTTGCCACTTAAAACGTCATCGCTGCTTTCGCCGCCTAGAGTATCGTCGCCATCAGTACCGATTTTTTGATTGGGGGAATTGTTGACTAATTCTATGCCGCTATCTGGGAAAGGTTCAGTCGCAGTGAAGTCACTGTTTATACTCTTACGAATTGTGGGGTTGTTGACGTTTGCCGATTGAATTTGTGCGTCTAAGGATGTGCCTGTATTTTCTGCGATCGCCTCCTGAATTGTCTTATTTCCGGCTGCGACTTGCTGCAAGTCTTTAGCGACTTCACCTTGTTCTACCTGTTGAACTTGGGCTATTTTAGTAGCTGCATCTGAAAGCGGGAGGTTGCTGGATGCGATCGCCCGTACCCGCTGATTCCCTTCAGCAATAATTTTAGCAACTTCCGGTGCAATATCGGATGCTTTTTGTGCTTGCAGTTGAGTGGCAGCAGACTGAATCATGCTTTGTAATTGTGCGGGATTGGTTAAATCGACAGCCCCGGATTGAATTTGATTGGCAATAGTGGAAATAATGCGATCGGCAATATCGGTTTTAGAGTTAGCCGAAATCCCGCTGATTAAAATTGTCGTCTGAACAACAACGTTTTGTACCTGAATGTGCGCTGCATAAACCGCCAAACCGTTCGGATCGTTTTGAGTAATTGCCTGTAGCGGATCGTAGGCAGTCAAATCAATTGTTGACGGTACTCCAAATGCTGCCTTAACTTTAGTCTCTGCTTCATTAGGATTGATACCTTGTGCAACCATCTTCTCCATCAAAGTGGTTAAAGGAGTAACCACCGTAGCATCTGGTGTTGCAGTTAGCTGCGTTTGCTGCGGCAAATAAGTAGCGGTATTAATACCATCTACAATGACAAGTCTGCCTTCATCTTGTTCGATTTCGCCGCTATTATTTTTGTCAAAATCGGGGAGAGAGACATCTAAATTAAAGCTGCCATCCACGTTAGTAATAGTGAAGGGTTCTTTTTCATCTTGGATGCCGTTAAAGTTAGCATCAAAGAAGACTTTAGCTCCCGTAAGGTAACTGTTAACACCGCTACCGCTGTTTCTTGAACTTTCTCCAGTGCCAAATTTGGCTATCTCAAATGTGGCAAAGTTTTTCTCATATACAGTTTTTTCTAAATCGATATCTCCTAAGAATGTTTCAATTTTAAAACCGACTTTAACGATAGCACCCAGGTAAGCATTAACTTGACCAGATACGTCAAATAATTTCCAAGGTTCACTGAGGCGTGGAACAATTTCAGAACCTCGAAGTTTACCATCACTTGTCCCATTACTTTCTCCACCATCTAACAAATCAATTCCTATTTGTCCCTGAATTCCACCTTTGACAAAACCAGAAGCAAGGATGACATCGATACCCAGACCGGCTGCGATATTCGCGTTGATTTTGAGTTCCTCAACATCCGCGCCAGTACCGTCGGGATTTGCGCGATCGCTCACGTAAAAACCATCTAAAACTTTGTACGCTGATGACGGAGAAAATTCCTCGTCTTTCCATTCTTTTAATCCGTAAGTATCGTACCCAAATGCGAGGTGTGCTGACGCATTAAAGTTGCCTTCAATTAACCCTGCTATCGGCCCAAATATAGGAAATTGTTTCCGAAAATTGAAGTCTACTCCCAGTTTAGGCATATCGTAGGTGAAAAGGACAACATCTGGTTTTCCTAAAAGGAGTTGAATGGCTGTTTCGGGCTTGGTTAAAATTGGCAAATCTATGCCGGGAACACTCTTGAATTTATTGACAAATTCTTTTTTGTTTCCGCTTGTTTTAGAATTAATTTGTTGAGAAATATCGGAAACTGAGTTTGTCAGTCTCGGTGTTTTGTTTTTGAGGCTAGAGTTGGGCTTGGTTACATTAATATCCCCTAAACTGTAGGAACCTAAATCGATGGCAATATTGCCTGAAGAGTTTGACAGGGTATTTGCCAATTGCGATATCTCGTCGATTTTGATAACTGCATTTAAGAAGTCAGTAGCAACATTACCGCCGGATAATTTAGTTGCCAGTTCCAATATCGAAACTTTGCCATCTCTATTGTTATCGAAGGGGCCACCAACACCAATTTCTGACAGTAACTTAGTGTCTGCATTCAGGAAATCGATAACGGGTCTAAAAGGATCTATAATATCAGAAACAGTGGTGAGTATTGGTTTTGCCAAGTTACTGATAAAGGTTCCTAAGTCGAGTTTGAGGTTGTTAAATTCGACTGTCGGGTTAGGCAATCCGGCAAAGGGATTGTCGGTGGTTGGGGTAGCTAGATTTCCCTGATTATTTGAGGTCAAAAATGAAGAGAAATTTGAAGTGGCGCCTGTGTTATAGTTGGAGGAATCTAGCGATTGATTTAACCCTGAGAACCTTGAAAAATTTGCAGTGGATGAAAGTGATGAATTGAAATTTGATAAATCAGATGAATTTGGAGACGACGGCGAATTATTTAATTGACCATTGCTATAATTAATCAGTGGCCAATTGACTGCTAAATCAAAGTCAAAAGATGGAAAAGCAGCATTGCCGTCGATGCTAGTTTTGCCGTGCAAGCCGAGATTGGCATTACTCGTTAAGCTAGATTGAAATAAGTCTTCTAACTGATAACTGCCGTCTAACTCCGACAAAGTTAAACGATTGCCATCATCAGTACCGCCCAGATTATCTAAGTCATTCAACTTGACTTCAAAGTTGGCATTGAGTTGAGTTGGATTTTCAGGATCGTCGGTAAATTCAGCTTGTAAAAAAGCGAGATTAGCTTGAACTTTGAAATTCTCAGGAAGTGCTAACTTAAAGTTAGCGTTCAATTTGGTATTGTCCGTATCTATGTAGCAGCCAAAATCTTTGTTGTAACCGACACCAATAGATAATTCATAGTCAAATCCAGATTTTTCAGGGGTCTTGAAAAGACTAGCAACTGGCGAAATCACACTCTGAGAAGGAACGATTGCACTTAAATGAACTCGATTACTACTATCTATAACAGGTGCTAATCCGGCTGAATTAGTGATATTGGAATTAAGGGTTGATGCTTCTAAAGCATTGGATAAATTGGCAAAGCGAGAGAGATTTGTAGTCGGTGAAAAGGCGACAACTTGATTCGATAGCTTCGGAGGGTTTTTGACTTTCAAGCCGAGTGCTGGCAATCCTAAATCTTCAGCAAACTTAATATCATCTAGTTGATATTTTTTGCCCATTTTAATGACTAAGTTACTGTCATTTGGATTTGAACTGCTCTCGACTTTAACATCGAATGCCGACCCAACAACCTCCTGAATGCTATTTTGGAGCTGACTAGGCGTGAAATCTGTTGCATTTTTAACCGTATTGACCAGACTATTTTTGAAATTGCTAATAAAATTCGGAGAAATGTCGCTGAGTCGTCCTAAAATTGGCAGTTTGAAATCATTAAGTTGGTCGTTAACAATGTTTTCTAGTTTGTCTAATCCTTTTTCCAAACCGCACCAAAAGGTTTTGTTATCGCTATTGGTAACGGCGACATCTGCTGATGGCGTTGGCGTTGGCGCAGGAATTGGCGCTGGCGCAGGAGTGGGTGTCGGTATCGAAGGAGTTGGGGTTGGGGTTGCAGGAGTTGGGGTTGGGGTTGCAGGAGTTGGGGTTGGGGTTGCAGGAATTGGCGCTGGCGCAGGAGTGGGTGTCGGTATCGCAGGAGTTGGGGTTGGGGTTGCAGGAGTTGGGGTTGGGGTTGCAGGAGTTGGGGTTGGGGTTGCAGGAGTTGGAGTTGGGGTTGCAGGAGTTGGAGTTGGGGTTGCAGGAGTTGGAGTTGGGGTTGCAGGAGTTGGAGTTGGTGTCGGTACCGCAGGAGTTGGTGTCGGTAACGCAGGAGTTGGTGTCGGTAACGCAGGAGTTGGTGTCGGTAACGCAGGAGTTGGTGTTGGTAACGCAAAAGTTGGTGTTGGCGTATTGTCGTTATCAGTAATCGCGACGCTAACAGGTGAAATTGTGATGCTGTTATAATTAACATCGGTACTGGTAGCAGTATGGTCGATCGCACCCGTATGATTCCCTTCAACTAAACTGTCGTCTACAGCAGCCACCGCAACAGTTTGAGCGACATTCCAATTAGTAGCGGTAAAAGTAAGTGCAGTAATTGGCTGAATTTGACTGCCTGTAGCTAAGTTAATCGTAACAGGTGCGATCGGTTGACTATTTAACTGAACACTGTAACTTCCATTTGCACCGCCTTCCGTTGCATTCGTGCTGGCAGGATTAATCGTAATGCCAGGAGTTTCATTATCGCTGTTACTAGCGCTGACATCATCGGGATTAAAATTATTGTAATTGCTGTCGGTACTGACAGCCGCAGCAGTGACAATATTGTAAGTTTTACTGCCATCAGCAACGCTGTCGTCAACACCTGTCACCGTTACCGTTTGCGGTTGATTCCAGTTAGCGTCCGTGAAAGTTAAACTATTGCTGGAAACTGTTCCTTCAGCGGGATTGGAACTGCTCAAACCAATGCTAACACTAGCACTGGGTTGACTGTTAAGTTTAACGGTAAATGTAGCGCTGTCGCCTGCTTCTGTCGTCACTAATCCGCTGGCAGGATTGACGGTGACTCCGGCAGTGTCATCATTACCGATCGTAGTTGTAGTGGTAGCAGTAGTAATAGTTGGAGTCGGGCCGGGCGCAACCGGGTTTGACAGAGTAACAGTAATAGTTTCATCCGGTTCAATGATGGCATCGCCCAACACATCTAAAGTAAGAGTTTTCGATGTCTCGCCCGCCGCAAAATTAACCGTACCAGTAATGCTAGTTCCCCCAGAAGTGCCGCCGATATTGTTGTAATCGCTGCTGTTGGTAGCAGTTCCTCCAATTGCATAATTTACACTGCTAGCAGCATCAATCCCGCCGCTGCGAGTCACGGTAAAAGTAACGGGAGTAGTGGCGCTGTTGCCTTCGGCGATGCTGGCAGTACCGGCCACAATGGCGTAATCTATGGCATCATTAGCCGGAATAGTTAGTGTTGTTTCTTTTGTTGTACCTGCAATCCCATCAGTAATCGTACCAAAGCTGAACACCGCTGTTTCGGCGTTCTCTGGGATATTGTCAGCTTTGACAGTGACAGCAACATTCTGAGTGAGGGTGTTGGTACCTGCACTGAATGTGAGAGTGGCTGGTGAAAAAGTGTAGTCTGAATTTTGGGTTGCTGTGCTGCTGGGGTCGATGACAATTGGTACAACTAGATCGCTGAAGGGAGTGCCGCCGCTGATGGTGACTGGGACATTAACGATGGTATCTGTTGTTCCTTCTGTGCCGCTGTAAGTGGCTGCACCGAAATTGACCTCAACGGTGGTATTCAGCAGGATGGAGACATCGTTAGAACCGCTGTTGGCGGTGGCGAGATCGGGTTTGTTGTCGGCGTTAAAATCTTGGATGGCGATCGCTTTGGGATTTGTCCCGACTGCGTAGTTAATGGGGTTGCCAAAGGTGCCTTGACCGATTCCAACTAGGATAGAAACGTTGTTTGATTGATTGTGAGCAACGGCGAGATCGAGTTTGCTGTCGGCGTTTAAGTCGGCAACTGCGATCGATGTCGGACTATCGCCTCCCGCTGCGTAGTTGGTGGCATTGCCAAAGGCACCTTGACCGGTGCCAAGTAGGATGGAAATGTTCTTAGAAACGCTGTTGGTGATGGCAAGATCGAGGATGTTGTCACCGTTAAAGTCTTCTGCTGCAATGGATGTTGGATTAGTCCCAACTGTATAATTTACCGGGATTGAAAATCTGTCTGCACCAGCGCCTCCCGTGTTCAGTAGGATAGAAACGTTGTTAGAACCGCTGCTGGTGATGGCAAGATCGAGGCGGCCATCGCCGTTAAAGTCTGTCGCTGCGATCGCGGTTGGAGTTGTCCCTACCTGAGATATATTTTCTTCACTAGCAAAACCGTTGCCTTGAGCGTTTTGTAATCCGATGGAAACGCCACCATTAATGTCTGCTACAACTATGTCTGATAAATTGTCTGCGTTAAAATCGCCTACGCCGATCGCACTCGGTACCTTTGTCCCAACAGAAAAGGAAGTGGCGTTGCCAAAAGTACCTTGACCAGTACCCGGTAAGATGTAAACGGAACCACTAGGAAATTCTCCACCAGACCAGCTAGTTAAGGCTAGGTCGAGGAAATTATCGGTGTTAAAATCACCTGCTACGATGGGAGTACGACTGGATTGATTCACGTTGGCCGGAGTGCCAAATCCTCCTTGAGTGTTCCCTAGTAAAATAGAAACAGCGGTTCCGCTGCTGATGGCTAAGTCTGAGATATTGTCGTTATTAAAGTTTTCGGCAGTGAGGGATTGGGGATTTGTGCCTGCCGGAAAGTTGGTTGCGGTACTGAAAGTAGACATGATTAATTTATCTATTAGTTAACAACAGTAATCTGTGATGTTTGAAGTTTTGAAACTGATGAAAATCGCACCTAATCTGGCATCAGCGACACGATGATAGCACGTACAAGCAGGCTGCATCCTACAGCGATTGTCAATATATTCCATATCGAAAATCGACTGTTAGGATCGTGGTATGGTATCATTAGAGTGTTGAGTTCATTCACACTTTTTTGTACTGGAAGCAGAGCGATTACAGAGAGTAATACTGCTAGTTTGTATGGCATTGGGAGATACCCACAAAACTTGATAATTCCAATCCAAGCAACAGTGACCCAGAGTGGACTAAAGTTTGCATAAACACTGCGAGATTTAGCCCACTTTTTAATCTGTGCAAGTAAGGGATAGCAATATAAAGCCCCAAATACAGTTCTCCAAAAGGGGCTAATGTTGCTTTCATCTTCCGCTTTTAATAGCTGCCAGTTTTTGTAAAACCAAAACACTTGATAAAATCCCAACGTTACTATGGACATCACGAACAACTTAAGCCGAGAAACAGGAAAAAAGATGGGTTGTGAGTTTTCGTTCATATCAAAAACCTCATGGATGGATACACTACTACTCGATCGGGACTTACGCACGGGTGGTCAGAAACCGGGTTTTTTACGATAAAACTTCGTTACAGCCCTTGAACCGGGCAGAAAACCCGGTTTATTTGGTACTTATGCACAATTCCTATTGCTATTAGATCGAGCCAAAATTTGCGACACCGATCGCACTTGCCGTCACCCCATTCAGAGATGCTAAAATCTCTCCGGTTGCTGACAAGCGGATGAATGTTGAACTGTTTTCTTGAGTAATTGACAATTGCGAGAAAGTCAGACCATTACCCAAAACTAACAAGTCTTTACCAACTTCAAAGTCAGTCATAGTATCAGTACCGGAATTGGTAGATAGCAAGAATTTATCTACCCCATTCCCTCCCGTCAAACTATCACTTCCCAAACCGCCATTCAGCCAATCGTCACCGCGATTGCCAAACAAGACATCATCACCACTACTTCCGAGTAAAGTATCGTTACCTTTGCCGCCGAAAAGAGTGTCATTCCCCACCGCACCGTCGAGGGAATCATTACCCCTCAGACCCAGCAAAACATTATTTGGACTGTCGCCAGTCAGGATATCGTCGCCATTCGTACCGAGAATTCGATTCGGAGAATTGCTGCCCAAATCTGCATCGCCGGTGACAACAGGAGTCGCAATCCCAGCAGGTAATATCACAGCTTGAATTTTGGTATCTAAAGCAGCACCAGTATTCTCAGTAACTACCTGGGAAATTGTCTTAGTTCCCGCACCAACTTCTTTGAAGTCTTGAGTAGTTGGGCCCAAAGCTACTTGTTGGACGCGGGCTACTGATTCAGGAATTGATGTTCCTGTTGGGTTGGAGACAGCAGAATCAATGCGCTGATTTGCTGTTGCCATTACAGTCGCAGCTTGCGAGGTAATTGAGGTAACTTTTTGACGGTTGAAACTTGGGTCAATCTGCTGAATTTTCGCGGCACTTTGCTGAATAATTGGTTCTAAAGCGAGTTCGTTGCTGAGGTTTAAAACAGTGCCGGATTGAATTTGACTCGTAATTGAACTGACAACAGCCTTGACAATTTCGTTAGTAGCTGCACTGGAAGCACCGTCAATCAAAGCAGCAGTTTGAGTGATGACGTTTTGAACTTTTACCATTGCTGCCAAAGTTGCGACGCCGCCCGGTTCGGTGTCGTTGGTGGCCGCGATCGGATCGAAATCTGCGATCGGAACATCGGCGGGAATGGCAAGAGCAGATTTGATGAGAGATTCGGCTCGATCGCTCTCAATTCCCTTATCTATCAAGTCCACCATCAGAGTAGTTAACAGCGTGACCACAGTAGCGTCAGCAGGTGCAGTAACAGGCGTTTCTAAAGGCAAACCCGTAGCAGTATCAATTCCGCCAAAAGCCACTAAATTGCCTTCATCTGAATCTATTTCTCCATTTGCGTTTTTGTCGAAAGTCTCGAAGGGGATATCGAGATTAAATGCACCGTTGCCGTCAGTATTGGTTGATGGTTCATTAGCATCGAGAACACCATTTTTATTGGCATCCAAAAATACCTGGGCACCTGCAATGTAATTATCAATCACCCAGCGACCGTTATATTTTGTTATCTTGAAGGTTTGAGAATTGCTTGCACCTGCAGGGTCGGTGGCGGTTAACTTAACCTTAAACGGTCTTACAAAACTCAATGGTTTTCCATTAATATTAAACACTGGTGGAGTGCCAGTAAATTTGATGGTGTTCTGGTTAGAGTCGAAAGAGAATCCCAGCCAGCTACTGTTGAAACTGCTGCTTAAAGGACGACCATCCTCTAGATTTAATTTGTAAGAGATTAAGTCGCCATCCGGATCGGTGTAGACATTTTTAATGTCTTGATTAAACTCCTTATAGTAATAGGCTAAATGAATCTTCTCTTGTGGCGGACGGTTCTGAACAACACCTCCTCCAGCAATAGCTTCACCCAAAGCCAGCACATCGACGCGCTTGAAATTAAGACCGGTATGCTTAACGTTATCCTTTTCATCGTCGCCGTCGTTGATAGTGACACCGGTTTGTTTCAAAAGTTTGGCAAATTCCTGTGGTGTTAGTTTGCGACCTAATTCTTTCTGTGCTAACTGTTGGGCTAATGCTGCAATGCCGGCAATGTGGGCTGTAGCTTGACTGGTACCGTGATAGGTGTTTAAACCGCCATTTTCGTTGGCACCTGTGATAGGTGCTCCTGGTGCAAAAACAGTGGTTAATTGCCCGTTACGCTGAGAAAAAGGAGCAATCCGATCGGCAGCGGTGGTGTTAGCTATTACAAACTCGTTATTATTTTCACCAGGCTTATTCGCAAAATAACCTTCCAAACGGGAATAACCAATGTCGGAATTGTATACCGCGCCAACCGACAGCGAATTAGGATCGGCTGAAGGGTAGTTTACACCTGGAAGCTGATTAGGATCTTTCTGGTACGGGTAGTAACGGTTGCCTGATGAAGAGACAACAATTATATTCTTTGCGGCTAATGCTGCCAGTTCATCTCCAATACCGTAGAGTGAAGTTTGACTGGTGGGAAAATTTTCACCGCTGCCGAATGCCATACAAACGCTGGCAATGTTTTGAGCATCTGCATTTTCCAATACCCACTGCAAAGCTTGTTCAACATACCGAAACTTACTAATTTCGTCACTACCATCAGCAGGTATAATATCTTTTTTGACCTTGAGGTCGATAATCTTCGCCCCAGGTGCCATTCCCGTATAGGTTGGGTCTTGGGAGGCAATAATGCTGGCAATGTTCGATCCGTGTCCGTCTTTGTCGCTTGCATCTGCGTCACCCTCGGCAAAATCGTAGTTATAAACAATGCGATCAGCGATGCCGTTTGAGTCGCTGTCAGGGCCAAAAAATGGGTGGTTTAAGTCGATACCACTATCTAAAACCGCTACAGAGAAACCGCTGCCGTCAATACCGGAAAAACGCGGTGCGGCGCGGAATTTGTCCAGATTGATCAGTTTACTCGATACACTGGCATCGACCAAACGACCCAAGGGGTCGTTTCCGCCGTCAAAACCATCAGAATATCCTGTGTCGTTGTTGTTGCCACCAATACGGCTAATACGACTAGAAAGGACTGAAGATAGGAAAGAGTTCTCAAGCCGGGTACTTGATAGATTGTTATTGATTAAATTGTTGCTGCTTCCAGAATTGTTTTGGGGCGTTGCAACTGGCTGCGAAGCTGTGAAGGCAGGGCCTTCATATCCTGTGGTTGTGACACCTTGAAGACGAGGTATAACCGACAAGTTTAAATTGTATGGAGTTTCTACACTATTAACTGAAGAAACTCGCACATTGTAAGTGCCGTGTTCCAAAACGCGGTTAATTGACTGTGAGGCAGTGCCAGAATCTTGTGCCGTTGAAATGACATTTTGACTGCTGTCAAGCAATTCAATTTTGACATCTTGATTGACTCCACTGACGGACAAATTGAAGTCATTTTTAGCACCTAAAGTGAATTCGTAGTAATCAGGATCGTTACTACTCACGGCATCGGGGTAGTTTCTGGAACTAGAAGCTGCATTGATTTCCAGGGCTGTACTTGCAGTGTTTGGAGCTAAGTCTCTGGCTGGGATATTATTGGTAACAGCGACATCGGCTGCATTTAAGCCGTTATAATTGTTGTCCGTACTAACAGCAGGGGCAGTAACAATTGTGTAAGGTTTATTGCCGTCAGCAACATTGTCGTTAACACCCGTTACTGTTACCGTTTGCGCTGCATTCCAGTTACCCGAATTGAAAGTCAGCGATACAGGTGAAACTATTCCTTCTGCTGTATTGGAACTTCCTAAATCTATTTTGACATCAGCAGTAGGTTGGCTGTTGAGTGTGACATCAAATGTTGCTGTTCCCCCTGATTCTGTCGTGATTAATCCACTTACAGGATTAACGGTAATTCCCGCAGGTGTCGCTGAGGGTGTTGGGGTTGGGGTTGGTGTTGGAGGTGTTGGAGATGTTGGAGATGTTGGAGATGTTGGAGATGTTGGAGATGTTGGAGGTGTTGGAGGTGTTGGAGGTGTTGGAGGTGTTGGCGTTATCGGTGTTGGAGGTGTTGGCGTTATCGGTGTTGGAGGTGTTGGCGTTATCGGTGTTGGAGGTGTTGGAGGTGTTGGAGGTGTTGGCGTTATCGGTGTTGGAGTTGGAGGTGTTGGCGTTATCGGTGTTGGAGGTGTTGGAGTTGGAGTTGGAGGTGTTGGAGGTGTTGGGGTTATCGGTGTTGGAGCAGTGTCGTTATCAGTAATGGCGACATTAACAGGAGAAATTGTGATGCTGTTATATTTAACATCGGTACTGGTAGAAGTATGCCCGATCGCCCCCGCATGATTTCCTTCCACAAGCGCATCGTCTGTAGCCGTTACTGTGACGGGTTTGGCAACATTCCAGTCAGTAGCGTCGAAGGTAATTGCACCGATCGCATTTATTTGATTTCCCGCATCAAAACTGATAGTAACTGGTGCAGTTGGCTGGGAATTTAAATTGAGTGTATAATTGCCTGTGGCACCGCCTTCTGTAGCAGTTATGCTCTGCTGTGAAATACTCACACCCGTCGTCTCGTTGTCAGCAATCGTGGCAGTCACAGGAGAAATCGTCAGGTTGTTATAATTAGTATCTGTACTGACAGAGGTGTGAGCGATCGTGCCGCTGCGGGTTCCTTGGGCTATGCTGTCATCGATCGCCGTAACAGTGACATTTTGTGCCACATTCCAATTATTCGGCGTGAAAGTCAGAGGTGCGATCGCATTAATTTGGCTGCCTGTGTCAAAATTAATCGTGACGTTTGCAGTAGGTGCGGTAGTCAGAAGTACGGCGTAGCTATCGGTTGCACCGCCTTCAGCAATATCTGTGCCCCCTTCTGATTGGACAATAGAAATACCGGGACTATCGTTATCAGTAATCGATGCTGTCACATTGGGAATGACTTTCGCATTATAATTTGCATCGGTACTCGTAGCTGTGTGAGCGATCGTGCCGCTGTGGGTTCCTTGTGCTAGATTGTCGTCGATCGCACTGACAGTGACAGTTTTCTCAACATTCCAATTAGTGCTGTCAAAAGTAATAGGTGTGGCGATCGGATTAAGTTGATCGCCAGTATTGAAACTGATAGTAACCGGTGCCGTCGGTTGCGAAGTTAGCTTGACTTTGTAACTGCCAGTTGCACCGCCTTCTGTAGCAGTTATGTTCGTAGGTGCAATGCTGACATCGGCAGTGTCATTGTCGGTAATGGCGACGCTAACAGCCGGAATTGTGATGCTGTTATAGTTAGTATCGGTACTGGTAGCAGTATGGGCGATCGCACCTGCATGATTTCCTTCAACTGCATTGTCATCAACAGCAGCCACCGCAACAGTTTGAGCAACATTCCAATTATTCGCTGTAAAAGTAAGTGCGGTAATTGGTTGAATTTGACTGCCTGTAGCCAAGTTAATCGTAACAGGTGCTGTTGGCTGAGTATTTAACTGAACGCTGTAATTTCCAGTTGCACCGCCTTCCGTCGCAGTCGTGTTAGCAGGAGTAATGCTAACGCCTGCGGTGTCGTTATCGGTAATATTAGCATTGACGGTATTGCCAGCAGTGCCATTGACCGTAAAACTGACACTCGCCCCGTTATAACTGGCATCGGTACTGATAGCAGTGTGAGTAATCCGGCCGCTGTGTGGCGAAGTTTCTGTTACTGCATCATCAACTGCACTGACTGTCACTGTTTGCGGTACAAACCAGTTAGTTGGAGTGAAACTAATGCCAGCAATCTGTTGAATTTGACTGTCAGTATTGAGTGCGATCGCCACATTTGCAGTAGGCTGATTAGTCAACACCACTGTATAAGTATCCGTCGTCCCGCTTTCTGCTACAGTAGTGCTGCCGCCCGACTCAATAATCTTTACCTGCGGCCCGCCAGGAATGATTTTAGTAATAAAAGCATCAGCAACACCTCCCGCATTCGCCGCTTGCAAAGGAGTTGCTGTTGGGAAATTAGTAGAAGCAGTACCTCCTGTCACATAAACTGCACCAGAAGCATCCACCGCAATACCACTACCGAAGTCGTTGCCGCTGCCGCCGAGATAAGTAGAATCAACTAAGGCAGAACCAGATAAATCGATTCTCGTAACAAAAGCATCTGGCCCGCCACCGCTGATACTTTGAATCGCATTCTTAGTCGGGAAATTAGTCGAAGTAGTGTTTCCCGTCACATAAGCATTACCCAAACTGTCTACAGTAATGCGATCGCCATTCTCCTCTCCGCTACCGCCCAAATAAGTTGAATAAGCCAAAGAGTTATTAGCACTTATCTTGGTAACAAAAGCATCTTTAGCACCACCTCCATTAGCTGCTTGAATTGGATTAACTCTAGGAAAATCAGTTGAAGTGGTATTTCCTACAACATAGGCATTTCCAGCACTATCTACAGCGATATCAGCACCATAGTCATCGCCGCTGCCACCTAAATAAGTGGAATAAGCGCGCGCACCATTCGCGTCAAATTTACTGACAAAATTATCATAACCACCTGCAATGGCATTTTGAAAGCCTAAATTTGCCCCCGGCAAGTTAGTCGAATTGGTATTTCCGGTAACCCAGACATTACCAGAATTGTCTAGTGCAATGGCTTTAGCATCATCGGTACCGCTACCGCCCAAGTAGGTAGAGTAAACTAAAGCACTGCCGGTGGGATTAACTTTAGCAAGAAACCCATCCAGTCCGCCTCCGTAATTAAACTGGGAGGCAGTGTCAGTGGTGGGAAAACCGCCGTATGTCGGCCCGACAACATAAGCATTACCGTTACTGTCTACTTTAATGCCGTTGCCGAGGCTACTCCCGCTAGCGCCGAAAAAAGTACCACCATTGGGGATAGCGCTACCGCCTAAAAAAGTAGAATAAATTAACGTGTTCCCAGTAGCATTGAGTTTGGTTACAGCAGCACTCGTAATATCTGCTGTAGGTTTAAAAGAACCGGCTGTAGTTGGATAACCCGGATTGACTGGCCCGGTTAAATAAGCATTTCCTTGACTGTCTACGGCAATGTCAAAACCTTCATCATTGTTAGGGCCGCCAATAAATGTAGAGTAAACTAAGGCAGTTCCTTCGGGGTTAATTTTGGTAACTAATATGTCACTTATTCCACCTACTAGCGTCGTTTGGTACGCACCGGGAGTAGTAGGAAAATTGTTAGAATGCGTAGTTCCAATAATGTAAGCCGCACCTGTGCTATCTACGGCGAGGCGGTTGGCATTCTCATTGTCGCTGCCACCTAGATAAGTCGAGTAAGCTAAAACCGGGTCAATAACTAGGGGTTGAGTGGGGTCAAAATATCCCAAACTAAAATTAACTTGACCGTTTCCTAATAAATTGTAAGCTGCGGGCACATTCACCCGCTGTCCGTTGATATCTTGATAAACTATCGGTGCGTTATCAATTAATTCGCCTAGCGGTGTCTCTAATATCAGTGCGCCGTCGTCACGCAACCGGATGTCGTTAACACCGCTATAGTTCATCTTAATTTGACTCGGATCGGCAAAAGGTGCAACTAAAAACTCGCTCTTAAGTTGTCCTTCTGTGCCTTTGAAAACGCGGTCAATTCCTTGATAGACGTTTTGATAAACAACACCGTTAAAAGTAGGAACGTCTGTGTGCCATTGACTGGAATCTTCGCCTAAAATAAAGTTAGCAACTCCGGGCAATTTTTCCAGCCCGGAAATTGTGGGATTCGGGTTGCTGTTGGCTAAGCTGCTGCGTACAATTGAAGAATTTGTTGGTTGGCTTCCCGGTTCATTAGGTGGCTGGAAAGCGACGAAAGAAATTTCGTTTGGAGTAAAAAAGATACTGTGACCGGCACCTTTCACTTGGAATTTCACATTAGGGTCAGTTTGTCCAGCATTTGCAATAAAACTTAAGGGAATTTGACCGTAAGATGCCTGTTGATTTTGAGAACTCATAGCTGGTACCCCTGGTTTATGTTATGCCAGAAAGTCTACTAAACTACGAACTCTGCTTTATAGTAAATTCTCGCGGAAAACTTGTGAAAAATACAATTTTCTTGCGAAATTTCACTTAATTTGATGAATAATTGTAACAACGCTGACGGGTGCGCTCGGTCAGTAAGTGCGAGAGTCCGACATTCCGCCAGTTCGATATTCCGAGAGTCCGAGAGTCCGCCAGGGGTTTTTAACCCCTGTCTCATAGCGAAACTCCTCTCAAAGAGGACTGGTGTTGATGATAATTTAATTGGATTTGCCAGTCGGTTTCAACCGACTTTCGCTATGAGACGGGGAATTAATTCACTCCTAGGACTTGTGGGTGAATGCAAAAACTCAAGAATGCCAAAAACTTTGGGTAAGTCCGAGAGTCCGCCAGGGGTTTTTAACCCCTGCCAGACTGCGGGTGTTACCTTTATTAAAGTTGATCGCGATATTTCTTAGGAGTCAAACCGACGATTTTGCAGAAAGTCTTGCTAAAGTGACTTTGGTCGTGAAACCCGACTTGCTGCGAGATATAGATTATTGATAAATCTTGCCTTTTCAATAACTGTTTGGCTTTTTCAATCCGGCACTGAATCACGTAATGATGTGGCGTAACTCCAATTGATTGTTTAAACAAACGACCGAAATAAGAAGGACTCATCTGCACTAAATTAGCAAGTTCACTTAAGTGCAAATCTCGGCTTAGGTAGTCATTTATGTAGTTAATAACTATCTGCAATTTGTAAGTATCAATGCCACCTTCAAAATCTCGCAGATTCGGTTTCTGTGCACAATAGCGGTGCAGTATATGAACTGAAAGCGCGTTTTTCAGTGCATCGACATAGAGAGTACCGTTTAATCCACCTGATTCGAGTTCAGTTTTGAGGGCCCAGCCAATGCCGAGAATCAACGGATCGCTGATTTTCCAGTGCGGTATAATTTCAATGAGGTTTGAATTTGTCGATTCGTAAACTGTATTGTCGAAGTCGGTAGGTTCAAGAGCGATCGCTATAAATTCAGGATCTTCGACTGCACCTGACTGGAAATCAGTACCAGCACCACCGATGAAAATTTCTCCTCTTTGCCACGGTTCGCTACCGTAGTGTTTCCCGTTGAGTATTCCGTTTACTGTAACTGAATTGAGTATCAGCCCAATGTTGTGTTGTTGAAAACAGTGTTCGGGAGTTTCGTCTGCTGGCTGACGGTGATATTCGACGTGAATTCCCTCCCATTTTGTGCCGTGGTGACTCGACAGGATTGAGGGACTCGGGAGAATCGATTTCATTGCGTCTGGCTGGGAAAAATCCAGAATTAATGCTTTCTCTGAGGACATAGCTTGCACCTGGGAGAGTGGCTATTATTATATAGGTCTGAAGTTCTTCCAGTTATACAAAAGATACTCAGGGCTTACACTACATATTCTCGGTCTGTTTGTCAAGATTTAGCAATAAAAATTAAGGGAATTTGACCCTAGGGTGGTGGAGGATCGATGGATAATCCGCACTTTCATACCAGCCGTTGCGCCTAAGCTGCTACGCATCTAAATTGTATTTTTGGGCGGGCGGGACGCCCACCCCACAAGAATTTGCTCGAACTTGATTGTCAAATTTAGATGCGCCTCAGCTTACAATTAATTAGTGATAATTATTAACTTTTAGAACGATCAATGTAAAATTCCCAAATCTAAAATTTAAAATCTAAAATCTAAAATAAAATGACGCCCGCTAAAGTTTCCCACCAGTACAAAAGCACTTTACAGGAAACCCGCAGGCGTCAAAATCAAGCAAACTTAAATCTTAGAAAAGACCCAGTGTGAAAGATTTGTCGATAGGGAAAATAGCACCAATACCCAACCACAGAGTTACCGCAGTTCCCAAGAGGAAAACAGTAGTAGCAACAGGGCGGCGGAACGGATTTTGGAACTTGTTAACGTTCTCGATGAACGGAATCAAAATCAAGCCAAGGGGAACACCGGCCATGCAAGCAATACCCAACAATTTGTTAGGCAAAACGCGCAGGATTTGGAACACAGGCCACAAATACCATTCCGGCAGAATTTCCAGCGGAGTAGCAAAAGGATTAGCAGGTTCCCCAACCAAAGCCGGGTCTAGTACGGCCAAACCCACGCACAGAGAAATCGTTCCCATGATGACTATAGGGAAAACGTAGAGCAAGTCATTAGGCCAAGCTGGTTCGCCATAATAGTTATGACCCATGCCCTTAGCGAGCTTAGCGCGGAGCGCTGGATCGCTCAAATCAGGTTTTTTGAGAATAGACATAGTAACAGTGTTCTCCTTTTAGTTTTACCCGGGCCTGCCATTCCACTGTATTCGTTAGTTTGAATCAGCGGTGCGATCGCAGGAAGTATTAGCCGTAAATAAATATCATGAGTGATGAATTCTGAATTTTCAACTCACAATTCAGCGGGGGGGCAAAAAAAATACCGCCCCCAAAACTCAAAACTTACAACGGGCCAGAGATACCTTGCTTGCGAATCATCAAGAAGTGAGCCAGCATGAAGACTACAATCAGCCAAGGCAACACAAAAGTGTGCAAGCTGTAGTAGCGAGTCAAAGTGCCTTGACCGACGCTGACACCGCCGCGTAGCAGTTCAACCATCAAAGAACCGACAAACGGGATAGCTTCGGGGACGCCGGAAACGATTTTAACTGCCCAGTAACCGATTTGATCCCAAGGCAGTGAATAGCCGGTCACGCCGAAAGAAACAGTGATGACTGCCAAGATTACTCCTGTCACCCAGGTTAATTCGCGGGGCTTTTTGAAGCCGCCTGTCAGATAAACCCGGAAGATGTGCAAAATCATCATCAGCACCATCATGCTTGCAGACCAGCGGTGGATGGAGCGGATCAGCCAGCCGAAGTTGACTTCAGTCATCAGGTATTGCACTGAAGAAAAAGCTTCTGCTACCGTGGGACGGTAATAGAAAGTCATGGCGAAGCCGGTGGCAAACTGGATCAGAAAGCAAACTAAAGTAATTCCGCCCAAGCAGTAGAAAATATTGACGTGCGGGGGTACATACTTTGTAGTGATGTCATCGGCGAGCGCCTGAATTTCCAGGCGTTCCTCAAACCACTGGTAGGTTTTTGAGTCGGTGATTTGTTTAGAAAACATGGAGCCAGAATTCCTAAAAGAATATTGCTGTGGTTGAGGTTCAGGGCAGCAGCCACAAGGTTTTTTGTCGCCCCGCGCCGAGCAGCTTGCTTTTACTAGCAAATGCCTGAGGCTATTTTTTAAATTTGGAGCTGACGAAAGGAACTCTCTTGTGCGATCGCCTGCAAGCCCTGGGAAACTAAGCGGTGGCTTGTCCCTACTCGCTGGCGTTGCCCGATCGAATTCCAGACTGTGATAAAAAATGTAACATAATTGCCGTGCAATTTTCACGCAGGCGATCGCTTTTTGGGCACTTAAAAGGCTTTGTTCGGAATCTCAACATCCGCCCAAGCTACTATGGGGGGAGGGCTGAGCTACAGAAAGCAGTCCGAGCCGGAAACAGGTTTGCCGGGAGAGGCCAAATTTCATCTCGATCGTAAAACTTCACTTTCGGCCCCAAACGCCCTCATTGTCGATCGAGTAGGCCCAGCCAGTTCGATCGTCCAACCGAATCTTGTTTTGTAGTCAGGACTTCAGTCTTTACTAACAAAATCTGCTGGTGGCAACGTGCATATTTTCGTAAAAAAACCCGGTGATTGCCCCCATCCGTAAAGTCCTATCACAATTGAAAAGAAAGCAAACGTTCCACAAAAACTGGCACTATTGGCGAGAAAAAAGTGGGACGCGGCGGTATCGGAAAGGGAATTCTCGGCAGAGAAGGGAAGGATGGAAAGTCTCGCGATGGCGGTATAAACCCAGTCGAAACGATCGCGCAATCTGATAGACTCACATCTGTAACATTTTTAACGTCGGCGATTAAATCCGAGCCGACCAATATCCGAGTTCCCCGTCTCGTACCGTCATCATAAGATTCAAATCGATAAGAGAAGGAGTTAGAACCATTAGGATCTTGTACGAAACCAACGACTTGAATTTTGTCGCCTTCGACCCGGTTAAAATCCTCAATAACGGCATAGGCATTGTCACCGCTATAGAATAGGTAAGGGCGGGCATTTGACGAACCTAGAACAAATAAGTCGGCTCCATTTTGCCAGATAAAATAATCAATTTGTGCTACTGTTGAGGAAAAGCCGTAACCCAATAATGTGTCATTACCTGGCCCGCCAATCAGGGTCTCGCTGCCTTCATTTCCCTAAAGCAAATCGTCTCCTGCATTGCCGTTAATGTAGTCATTATCTAAGTCACCTCTTAAAGTGTCGTTGCCACCTTCTCCCAACAGGAGATCGTTACCTTTGCCACCAATTAACAAGTCGTTGAAGCCACCAAACAAGAGATCGTCTCCATCTCCTCCGAGCACCGTATCATTGCCTTGACCGCCGATAAGACAGTCATTGCCAGACCCTCCCAAGATACTATCATTATCGTCACTCGAAAAGTCTGGGCGGTATCACTTGCCCAACTAGGAGGACTTTACAAGCAAGAGCAATGGGCAGGCTTACGTACTATTGTGAGCATCGAAATAGTTCGTCATCTGTGGAACAAAACTACGCACGACGTACAGTTTTACCTAAGTTCTTTACCAGTAGATGCTAAAGCGGAATGGTCGTGCTATTCGTCAACATTGGAGCATTGAAAACCAAGTACATTGGAGTTGAGATGTGACTTTTAATGAAGATAAATCTCGTATTCGCTCGTTAAACAGTCCTCAGAACTTCGCTCTGGTAAGATGGATTGCCCTTAATGCGGTCAACCAAGAAACCACTCTCCAGCGTAGCCTGCGACAAAAAATCAAACGGGCTGCGATGAACAATGACTATATGATGCAAATTCTCAAGTGCTTTTGTCAAGCATGATTGAGATGCTCTTACCCTGGTGATCTACTGAAGACTGTGTACTACATATAAATGGAATATGCTGGATGATTACAAATACCGATCGCAACTTGGACAACGGTACAACATTGGTGGGAGTTGTGTGGACAAGCTTTACTTTCTAAAATGTTAAAAAATGTGCATTTCGGAAATTATTTAAATATAAGTTTGTGGCACAATTATCTATCTTTAGCACTGGGCGCATTAATACCTTTATAACCGGGTTATTTACCATTGTTAAAGTCTAATTATGCAGTTTGTTTGTCCATCAAACCCGGTTTCTGGAAACCCGTGCCTCCAGGAATATATCTTCCTTTACAATGGTGACTTGATTCCGATTTGTGGTATATTTTCTGGGCGATGGGATTTTTTAGTACAATGTTCAATATGAAACGTTTAACATTAAAATCAATGCTGGCGGCAGCGATCGCGATCGCCTTTTGTTTAATTGCGATCGCCAGCTACGCCCAAGCCAAAAAGACTCTAACACTGGCGACTTCCCCAGACTACCCGCCCTATGAATTTAAAGATACGGCTGTTAGTGGCAACGAAATCATCGGTTTTGACATCGATATTGCCAAATATATTACTAAAAAATTGGGCTACGAGCTAAAAGTAATTGGCATGGATTTTAACGGCTTAATTCCTGCTTTGCAGGCGGGAAGATCCGATTTTGTGATGGCTGGAATGACTCCCACCGCAGAAAGGAAAAAAAATGTAGATTTTTCTGACCTTTACTACGAAGCTCAAAATACAATTGTCGCCAATAAAGGCAGCAATTTGACCAAAGCTCAAGATTTAGCCGGGAAAAAAGTAGGCGTTCAACTCGGAAGCATTCAGCAGGAAGCTGTGAAAAAAATGCCCGGTGTGCAACTGGCTCCTCTGAATAGGATTCCTGACATCATTCAAGAAATTAAATCGAACCGCCTCGCAGCGGGAGTGATCGAGGATACTGTTGCTACGGGTTATGCAGCAGCGAACCCGGACTTGGAATTTAAGACAATCCCGAATACTGAAGAAAGCGGTTCGGCGATCGCCTTTCCGAAAGGTTCGAGATTAGTTCCAGAATTCAACCGAGTCCTCCAGCAAATGAAAGCCAGCGGTCAAATTAAGGAACTAGCTACTAAGTGGTTTTCTCGACCGATTCCGCAAGAATCTGCTCAAGCAAATCAACCTGCGGTAGCGTCCAAGTTCGGGTTAGATTTTGGCAAAATCGTGCCGAGTTTGCCTTATATTTTGTCCGGGATTGGGGTAACGCTAACTTTTACGTTGCTGTCGGCATTTCTAGGATTTATCTGGGGAATCGTGCTGTCTCTGTTTAAGATTTCTAGCATTAAACCGCTGTTCTGGTTTGCCACTGCTTACACCTCTATTTTTCGAGGAACGCCGCTAATTTTGCAGTTGACTTTAGTTTATTTTGCAACGCCCCAGCTTACGGGCTATAATATATCGGCGCTGCAAGCTGGCGTGATTACTTTTTTCCTGAATTCTGGGGCTTATATTTCCGAAACAATCCGCGCGGGAATTCAAGCCGTAGATAAAGGCCAAAAAGAAGCCGCAGAATCCCTTGGTGTTCCCTACAAACTGATGATGAGCGATATTATCTTGCCGCAAGCGTTGAAAAATATTTTGCCTGCATTGGTGAATGAAAGTATTGCTTTGCTGAAGGATTCAGCTTTAGTTTCAGTAATTGGCGTAGAAGACTTGCTGCGCCGCGCTACAATTGTGGGAGCAGAAAAGTATATTTACTTTGAACCTTTGATATTTGTCGGCGCAATTTATTATTTGATGGTGCTTAGTTTAACTTGGGGGGCCAATGTACTCGAACGCAGACTCCAAAGTAGCAGTTAAGGTCGATCGCCTGTATAAATCTTTTGGCAATCTTAAGGTTTTGCGCGAGATAACTACTGAGATCCATAAAGGAGAAGTGATTGCCATTATCGGCCCTTCGGGGTGCGGCAAGTCTACTTTTTTGCGGTGTTTGAATTTACTGGAAATTCCCACTTCTGGACACATATACATTGACGGAGTGGATATTACTTTGCCGAAGGCAGATATTCTGAAAATCCGCCAGAAAGTGGGGATGGTTTTTCAGCATTTCCACTTGTTCCCGCACATGACTGTACTGCAAAATGTGATGTATGCGCCTGTCAAGGTGAAGCAGGTGGCTAAGGATGAGGCGCGTCTGAAGGGGTTAGAATTGCTGGAAAAAGTGGGTTTGTCAGATAAGGCCGAGGTTTATCCTTCTAAGCTTTCGGGGGGACAAAAACAGCGGGTGGCGATCGCCCGCTGTTTGGCTATGGAACCAGAAATTTTGTTGATGGACGAACCGACTTCTGCACTCGATCCAGAAATGGTTAAAGAAGTGTTAGATGTAATGAAAGCTTTGACGAAAACCGGAATTACAATGGCAATTGTAACTCACGAAATGGGTTTTGCGCGGGAAGTCGCCCACCGGATATTGTTTCTCGATGGCGGAAAGGTGGCGGAAGATGTGCCGCCGCAGGAGTTTTTTAGTAACCCGAAGTGCGATCGCGCCAAGCAATTTCTGGAAAAAATGCTTTAATTCATATAATAATTAGAGTTTTTAACGGCAGAGGACACAGAGTTAGAGGAGAAAGAGACTGTTGCGGTAGGCTGCATCAGGTTGGAGATGCTCGCTCGGCACAAAAAGTATACGAACGGGACACGGTTTGTTGCCGAGGTGCATCAGTGGTGAGCCTGTTTAAATGAAAGTGAAATCACTGGCGCTTATTATGCTAGCAGAAACTCCGTTTAAAGCAGCTATAATTTCTCCTGTTTTCCCAAACTGAATCAAGGTTGCACCGCTATTTTCAGTAAGAGTTAATTGCTCGAATGTCAAGCCATTAGCTAGCATCAGCAAATCTTTTCCAGCTTCAAAATCGGCAATAATATCGATACCAGAATTGGCAGACAGTAAAAAGCGATCGCTCCCAGCACCTCCAATTAGACAATCTTCCCCCAAACCGCCAATCAAAGTATCATTACCTTTGCCACCAAAGAAAGTATCATTTCCCTCGCACCCGTCTAGCAAATCATTGCCAGCACCTCCACTCAGATAATTATTGCCAGCACCTCCGCACAGGGTATCATTACCATAATCGCCGTAGAGAGAATCCTCGCCTTCGCTGCCGAAGATTATATCATTTCCCTTGCCTCCAAATGCGAGATCGCTGCCTTTGCCACCGTCGATAAAATCATCACCTTGACAGCCCAAAATTAAGTCGTTGTCTTGTTTACCATTGATTGAATCATTGCCGCGCTCGCCAAAAATGATATCTTCGCCTTCACCGCCAAGAATGATGTCATTATTCTTGCCCCCAAAAAGGATATCATCTCCCTGATTGCCGTCAATAAAATCATTGCCTCGGTTGCCGTAAAGGATGTCGTCTTCTTCACCGCCGTAGAGGTTGTCATCGCCTAAATCCGCATCGAAAATATTCGGATTTTGACTGCCGTAAAAAGCATCATTTTCTGACGTACCAAACTGAATTTCATCGCTACCATTGCTGTTGATAATGTTGTCAGCTTGGTTTGGGCGATCGACTGTTGGATACTCAATAGTATTGCAAATGCAATCAGTATCACTTCCTGTTGTAACAACAGGTACTGATGGTGTTGGCGTCGGTGTTGGCGTCGGAGTTTCCGCAGGCGTCGGTGTTGGCGTTGGCGTCGGTGTTGGCGTGGGAGTTTCCGCAGGCGTTGGCGTTGGTGTTGGCGTCGGTGTTGGCGTGGGAGTTTCCGCAGGCGTTGGCGTTGGTGTTGGCGTCGGATTTTCAGCAGCAGTCGGCGTGGGAGTAGAAGTTTCTGCAGGCGTCGGTGGAGTTGGGGTCGGAGTTTCCGCAGGCGTTGGCGTTGGTGTTGGCGTCGGTGGAGTTGGGGTCGGAGTTTCCGCAGGCGTTGGCGTTGGTGGAGTTGGGGTCGGAGTTTCCGCAGGCGTTGGCGTTGGTGTTGGCGTCGGATTTTCAGCAGCAGTCGGCGTCGGAGTAGAAGTTTCCGCAGGCGTCGGAGTGGTCGGAGTCGGAGTGGTTGGAGTCGGAGTGGTCGGAGTCGGAGTGGTTGGAGTCGGAGTGGTCGGAGTCGGAGTGGTTGGAGTCGGAGTTGTCG
>NZ_JAUBPR010000002.1:6943-84030 GCF_036700845.1 Microcoleus sp. S13_C5 | reverse complement strand
GAGTCGGAGTGGTTGGAGTCGGAGTGGTTGGAGTCGGAGTGGTTGGAGTCGGAGTGGTTGGAGTCGGAGTGGTTGGAGTCGGAGTGGTTGGATTGACGGTAATATCCACACGATCGCTATCGGTTTGAGCACCGCCTAATTCTGCAGCTCCGCGATCGTTTGTCGTCAAAGTCAGCGTATCGGTGCCACTAAAGTTCAGATTCGGCGTATAAGTTAAACCATCTAAAGCAGCATTAATATCAGCCTGTTTTCCCGTATAAATCAGGATGTTGCTGCCATTCCCCGATCCGGTAACTCCCGTCAGCGACTTGAGTGTAAGAGTGCCGCTGGTAACGCTGAGATTAACTTCCACCGACTCGCTATCTGCATCCGATACAGAGATACTATTGCCGTTGCTAGCAGAGAAGATGCGAGGAGTATTTTGAGTCGTCGTTTCTTTGCCGATATCAGTAGTGACATTGAGACTCCAACTGGCAATATTTCCTGGAGTAGTAGCACCGGATGCTTTAGAATTATATTGGTTGGCATCAACCGCATACAATTTCCAAGTGCCGTTGGGGTTAGTTTTGTTAAAAACAGAAAGAGTCGAACCGTAAGGCCCTTCTGGTGCCCCTGTCGGCGTACCGGGTGGTAAAACTAAGGGATAAACATCGCGGAAACTGTTTGCTGAATAGTTACTCGGCTTGTAAGTTCCGGAAGTGATAGTTGGCGGCAGGGAATTTGGAACTATGGAAAAAAGAAAAGAGGCAGCATTATCATCAAACTTCAACGTAACATTATTGAGCGGTGGAGATGGAACATGAGACATTAACACCACATTTTGTCCCTGTGGGCCAACTAGCAAGAGGTTGATTGTCTGCGATTCACCGATAGAAGAGACATCAGAAGTTCGGACATTGTTCAGAGTGGCTGTAATGCTGTCTACATTTCCCGTTACCCCTGAAACGTCAATAGCAGACGGATATGGTGTCGCTAAAACGTTATATGCAATGAATTCTCCGCCGCTGAGGGTAATATTGTTAGGGTTAGTTGTGGTAGTAGTTGTTCTTCCCGGTACGGTGTTGATTGGTGGTTGATTGCGAAGGGAAAATTCCGAAGTATCCCCTGTGGTTTTATTAGTAGCAGTAGCAGCGAGAACCGGTTTGCCTGCTACTGGAGTGTAGGCGAAGTTGATATTAGCATTGCCAGCACTATCTGTAGTAACGTCTTGGAAACCCAGGAAAGTTTCACCTTGACCTGCACCTGCGGGGTCATAACTGGTATTTGCAAAGAATTCGACGCGGAAGTTGGTGTTAGAAGTGCTATTGAGAATGCCCTTGACTGTGTTGCCACTAACTGAGGTCAGAACCGGGTAATTTTGCAGGTTGTTGCTGCCTGTGTCCGCATCGCCTAAATCGTTACCATTGACACCAGTAGTGCCAATTAAGTCAATACCTAATCGTTTGTTATTGAAAATTCTATTACCTTGGATCGTGTGACTGTTGGTATTACCAGCAATCTCAATACCACTACGTTGATTATTAGCAATGATATTGCCTTCCCCGGCTGCAATGCCACCGATGATAGTATTATTCGTATTTTGGCGAAGGATAAAAATACCATCGCCACCATTGCCTAAGTTTATTGTACCCGTTGAATCTGTACCGATGTAGTTGCCAGTAATTTTGGTATTGGTGGCTGGCCCTGGAATAAAGATGCCCCCTATTCCTAAATCACCGTTACCAGAAATGACGTTGCGCGAGATAATATTACCTGTTATGGGGGTGACATTAGGAAGATTGTTTTGAGTGTCACTTTGGATTCTGATCCCAGTCAAAGTGTTGCCTACAGCAGTCGTACCGCTAATATCAGTGCCAATGTAGTTATCTTGGATGGTATTGTTGTTAGTCTGTACTCCAATGCCTTGACCTAAACCGGAATTTCCGCCCTTTCCAAATCCGTTAATAACCAATCCCTGAATGGTACTGCCACTGGAATCTTCTGCGCCACCAAAAGGACTCTTGCCTAAATCTAAACCATTAATATAAAAATAAGGCGCAGATGAGGCTGGTTGTTGGACTAAACTACCCTTGAGTTCGATAATGGGTTTGCCCGCATATCCTGGTTGAGATTTGCCATCGATAATAACCGGGCTGGTGATGACAGGTAAGGCTTGACCGAAAAGGTTAATGGTATAAGGGCCAGTGCCGGGAATGTTAAAGTTAATTGTGTCTAATCCGGGATTGGAATTGGCTTTATTGATCGCACTTCGCAGAGAACCATCACCGCTATCATTCGTATTAATTACGGGATAGGTAGCCAAAACAGACGCATAATTTTGCATCGCGTTTGACTCGAATGCTAGGGGCGATTTAATGTTGCCGATTTTTTCTTCTAGTTCCCAATTTCCACCTAATTTTGCACTCCCCGTGAGATACTTGGATGCGGCGATATTTGCACCGGTGAGGAATGCAATGCGGTGGAGGAAGCTAGTAGCGTCTAAAGCTGGTTCATCGAGTACGCCGGGGGTTTCAACCCCCGTTTCATAGCAAAAGTCCTCCAAAGAGGACTGTTTAATGAAATTGTTTTTAGTCGGTTTCAACCGACTTTCGCTTTGAGACAGGGAATTTATTCCCTGGCGGACTTTCTGACAAGCGCGGGATGCTGCTGCTATGTTGCAGCCGTAAATCAGGATGTCTGCATCAATTGTTAAAGCGCGCCGCCATTGCTGCAATTGCTTGCCATAAGCTTCTAGGTTATCGACAGACAGTCTGGTTTTACCGAGTTGCAAGCTTCCCGGTTCGCCGTGGGAAACTAGATGAATGCTGTCAATATTGGTGCGATTCGCTAACACTTCGCTAATTTGTTCGACTCCATCTCTGTGGGAGTCGATAATTATTGCTTCTACTCCCAATTTCACTCCATCTAGGAGTGTTTGATAGTCTGCTACTGCCGTATCGATAAATACTATTGTACTGGGGTTATTGGAGCGATCGCTCTTTTTCCCAAAACTCCCTTTGCCCGCGTTCATTTGATTCGGAAGTTCGATCGATCCTGCTGATAAAACTGGCATCATGGCTGTGTACCCTATATCCTAAAGTTAACAATTTTTCATAAATCCAGGACTACCAAACCGGAAATCAAAAAAAAACGTTTCTTTGAGGGTACAAATACCTAAAATTGTAATTTTTTCAGAGCAACTCGGTTTGCTTGCCAGTCTTAAATTTATTGATTCAGACTATATTGTTTGTGGCTTTGTTCTTGATGAACTCAAACAGATTATTTGAAAAAATTCTGTCTAAGCTCAACTATACCAGCATACGTACGTAAGCAAAAAATCTTAATAAAAATACATATTTTCGACTCGGCTAATCGCGGCAAGTCCGCTGGCATTATATATTTTCCCACTCATATCATGTCCGATCGATTAACCATAATATCCCGGTCGGGGCGGGTTTTTGAGCTTGTCAATTATTGGCAGGTATTGTTGGTGAGGGGATACCCTACAAAAATCGAGGTCGCTCGACCGGACATGATATCACTTACTGCGCCGATCGCGCTGGCGATCGAGTTTAGCTAAAAATGCACCGGAAACATCAGCCAGAATGCTAATTATCCGATATAAAGCCACCGCACTCAGAATAATACCCGTAGAAAAGCGATCGGACAGCAGGGCGATCGCCGTTGCTTCAAATACTCCCATCCCCCCCGGTGCACCCGGTACGACTAAACCGACAACAAACGCAAAACAAAAAGCACCTAACAAGCTGGGAATATTGCTAAAGTTCACCGGAGTTAAAACCATTACAGTTAGCAAAAATCCGCAGCCTCGCAATCCGATAAAACAGATTTGTCCGAGTAACGGCACTAAAGGATAGCGTTTAATTGGCAAATTAATTTTGCGGCGGGACTTGACAGTCGATGTTTTTTTAGCTATATTGGAGGTAGACTCTACACGAAAATTCAGTTCCTCGCCCGCAGCCTCCCCAGCCTTTGAATTTTCTCCATTGTTCTTTGATAACTTCAACCGCTCTACAAAGAGAACGATCGGATTTAAAATCCGGGGATGAATCGCCGTTAAAATAGCAGCACAACCGACAAGCCGCAAAAACCAATTGAATTTGTCAAAACAAATCAACCCAATCAAAACACCAGCCGAAGCCATCAGCAGCGGTTCCAGCAACACGCTGAGAGTAGCAGCTTTCGGGAAAATACCGGCATTTTTGGCGTCCAATATTCGACCCCAAAAATGCCAAATATTCCCCGGTAAATACTTGGCAATATTAGTTTTGAGAAAAACTTGAATCGCCCACGCGGCAGTTACAGGTTGGCGGAATTCCCGCAAAATCAACATCCACACCCAGCCGACAAAAATTAGAGACAATAAAGTGACGCCAAGGGCGATCGCCAGCAACGGAAAACTTTCGGCTCGAATTTGGATATTCGCGACTTCTCGCCAGTGAGTTAAAAAAGCTTTGGCAATAAATAAAAACGTCCCGCCTAAAATCAAATAGCGCAAATAAGGCTTTAAATGCGATTTTGCGAGATTTAAAAAATTCTGAATTCGATGCAAGTGTTGTTTTCCCATTTTCTGATCCCGATTTTGAATTTGGGATTAAGTTATACTGTTTTAGATTTTATATTTGAGATGGGCAAAGGCGGAATTGTGGTTGATTTCTACGACAGGATATGACGAAATAAATCTGTTTAACCTAACCTATGCAGACCTCTACAGACTTTGCGTAATGCCCGCCTTACAGACTATTTAGGGCGTTTTTAAGCACAAACTTAAATTTAAAATCTAAAATTTAGATCCATATACCTCGCTAGGAGTACATTTCTATGCCCGGCCCGAGCCCTGACGGTCTTTCCTATCTTTTAGATGATAGCCCCAATAGTTTCGCCTTGACTCCGGGCTTTTTGACTCCTTATCCTAACGGATTTTTTGCCCTCGGCGGCAACGATTTTATTGTTGGTTCGTCGGATGCCGATCGCATCAGCGGTGATAATGGTAACGATCGCATTCTCGGCGGTGGCAATTCCGATACCCTGTTAGGGGGTGCGGACAACGATTTGCTTAACGGTGGTGCCGGCACAGACTTCCTGTTTGGCGATGCCGGCAGCGATACCTTGCAAGGAGGCAAGGGAGGAGACGCCCTCAACGGCGGCGACGGCAGCGACGTTTTAGTGGGCGATGGCGGCAAAGATACGCTGACAGGGGGTTTGGGCCCAGATACCTTTGTCCTCCGCAGCGACTCCGCAGTCTCCGATCCGGCTGCTGCAGACGTGATTACTGACTTTAACAGTTTTGTTGATTCGATCGGACTGACTGACAATCTTACCGAAGCTGACTTGATTCTCGAAGAAATATCGATCGCCCCCGGTATTTCCAATACATTAATTAAAATTCGCCAATCCAATGCTATTTTAGGCTTGGTAGCCAACGCATCTCCACAAGACCTCGCCGATACATTCATCTCTGCAACTACCGTATTGGGCAACCAACTCGATCAAGCTCGCGATTTAGGCGTTTTGGGAGGCACTCAAACGATCGCAGACTCGGTTAGCAACGCCCGGCCCGACGGCCTTTACCGCTTTACTTTGCCTGCAACTAGCGACTTTAAATTAACTGTCAGCGGTTTGACGGCGGATGTTGACGTTGCCCTAATTAAAGATCTTAACGGCGACAATTCGATTGACTTCACCGATATTATTGCTTCTTCTCAACAACCGAATTTATCGCCGGAGTCGATCGACATCGACGGTTTAGCCGCAGGAACTTACTTTGTCCGAGTTTATCAATACCAAGGCAGTACAAATTTCTCCCTCAATCTGTCTGCAACCCCGGCAACTGTTTTTACTAACAATGCGAGCAACTTGCAGAGTTTTGACTCTCGTTTTGGGTTCGGTTTGGTGAATGCAGCAGCGGCAGTTGCTAAAGCTCAAGGTACTGCAACTTTTCCTGATGTTCCCGACTTGGGCGGCGACGAGTGGGGCAGAGATTTAATTAAAGCTCCAGAGGTTTGGGCCCAGGGCTTGACTGGAGACGGCATTGTAGTGGCAGTTATTGACAGCGGAGTTGACTACAATCACCCGGATTTGACGGGGAATATTTGGAGTAATGCGGGGGAAACGGGCGTTGATGCGATCGGTCGCAATAAAGCTAGCAACGGGGTTGATGATGACAACAATGGCTTTGTTGACGATTTCCGGGGATGGGATTTTGTCAACAACGATAATGACCCGATGGATGATAACAATCACGGCACTCATATCTCGGGTTTACTTGCTGCGAAAAAAGATGGGGTTGGGATTACTGGAACGGCTCCAACTGCGAAGATTATGCCTTTGAAAATACTCGATAGGGCCGGGGTGGGTAAAATTCGGGATGAAATTAATGCGATTAATTATGCGGTAGCAAATGGAGCGAAGATAATAAATGTGAGTTTGGGCGGTCAACAGTTGAATGCTCAAGAATTGGATGCGATTCGAGCGGCTGAAGCTCAAGGCGCGATCGTGATTTCGGCGGCGGGAAATGATGCTCGCCCACAAGTAGATTATCCGGCTCGGTTTGCCAATGAGGTAGGAATTGCTGTCGGTGGTGTTACCCGAAATGGCTTGTTTGCAGATTATTCTAACCGGGCGGGTGCGGAGACTATTAATTATTTTGTTGCTCCGGGCGGCGACGGTGGTAGGGCGGATTCTGGTGATGTTTATTCAACTGTGCCGCTTTCTCAACCGGGGATTCCCTATCGATATTTTGCGGGTACTTCAATGGCAGTGCCACAAGTATCCGGCGTGATAGCTTTGATGTTGCAAGCGAATCCGAGTCTGACTCCTGCTGATATTAAGAGGATTCTTGCGGAAACTTCCAATCGAGCGGTTTGAATTGGATGCAAGTGCGATCAATCTACAATCCTCAATCTTCTACCAATTATTAAAAGCGAACCGTAGGGACACCGCAATGCCGTGTCCTACTCCCCGCGCCGGACAGGCAATGCCGTGTCCCTACTTTTGGGAATTGGTATTAAAAATTGGCGGCGTAAGTTAAGTCAAATTGGCGGCACAGGGTGATGCAGCAGTAGGTTGGTCGATCGAATACTAACTCGTAATTCATCTGGCCGTCTATTTTGGTGATCGGCTGCTTTAAGGGGATGCCCTGAATGTCGTATTGACGGCGTTCTAAGGCACTCCAGTCGATAATTTTGAAGTCGATTTGGTTCTGCAACTCAGTTGCGATCAGATATAGGTGCATCTTGTCTTGAACTTTCCCAGTCAGGGGAACTTTTATTAACACTGACTGGGTGACGAGGGGTTTTTGGTCGTTGGGATGCTTCTGGGTGTGGCAGCTTTTGAATTCTATATCGTAAGGTTCTACCTTGAATTTCTCTCCACTGGCGATCGCAGATGAGTGCAAATCTTTCAGGCATTTTTCTAGGTGAGGAATCAGCCCTAAGTCTGGATCACACAGCAGTTTACGAATGTTGGAGGTTTCAGTCACTGTCATTTGAGATTTTTGATGTTATTTTTTGATTCTTAACTTTTAGCTTACCACGAAAAGCAAAGCTATCAAATTATACTTGCGACATACTTCCAAAAAAGCAGTTTATGACCAGTAGGTCGCAGTGAATAAGACATTTACTTTGTGGCAGCAAACTCGTGTTTTTTGCCTTAATGTTTTAGATTATTTTTGGTAATTTTCCACATATTAAGCTCAACATTAGCGTCAGCCGGCTCTATTTGATAATTTTGTTGCTGAATTGCCGATCGCAAAGTAGAGGAAGGTCGGTATAAAAACAACTCACTGAAACCGCCTGGAATTTGCGGGGGTTGGGGTTTTTTCTTTGCCAATTCTCGATTTTTGTAACAAGAAGTGTAACAGTGGGGTTCTATTAGCAGTTTGACTTTTGGTTCTAGGTAATAACTTAAAGGCATGAAATATGCGATATTGGCATCGCTGATAATTAGGGGATTGCTGGCTTGATTGACAGTCCCAGCTACTTGCAAGGCGCGCAACCAACCGCTGCCTTTATTCCACCAAATATCTGCTTGAGAACTAACTCCACCGGATATAATACCTGCGGCAAAAACTGCAACTATAACTATTTTCCACAGTTTTTGCTGTTTGAAGTTCTCCAAATTGTTAGTAATTTTCGCAGACAGCAGGTAAGCCACAGCTAGCTGAATTCCCACATAACAAGGAACTAAATATCGCGGATTTGCCGATCGCCTTCCACCCTTGATTATATCAGGTACTGCTAAAAACAAAGCAGTTGTTGCAATTAATAACAATACAATCAACCACACTCGCTTTGGTGTTTGTCGGCATAGATAATAAAGGGCATAGCCAACTAAAGCTAGAATCATGATGCCAACTGGAATTACCAAGGCTAGTTCTGTGGCGTTGGCGGTTCCATCAATGCCAATATCAAAAAATGCTATGCTGACGGAACCAACCCACCTGCTGACTAATCTTAAGTAATTTGTTTGTTCTGCCCATGCTGTTGTGCTTCTAACTTGATTGAAGTTTTCTACAGTATTTAGCAGGGAAGGCATGAAGCCGATCAAAGCGATTAAAGCTGCTACATAATATGAAATGAATGTTTTCACATCGCGCCAGTTGGCAATAACTGCGACGTAGATTGCGTGGGCGGCAGCGACGCAGACAAATAACAAGTGCGTGTACAATCCCAGTGTTGCTGTGCCTGCATAAAGCGCCCAGGAAAGAACGAGGGCGACAGCATTTTGAGTTGACTCAGGGCGCATTGCTCGCAGCAAGGCTGCACTGGATAAAATAGTAGTTACTGTCCACAAACTGTACTGTCTCGCTTCTTGGGCAAATAGGATGTGGTAGGGAGAAATTGCGAAAAGTGCGATCGCCATCCACGCTACTGCTGAAGATTCAAATAACTCCCAAGCCAGCCAATAAATTGCGGGAAATACTAGCAGGCTAATCACGGCGGCCAAACTTCTCATTGCTGCAACGGAACTGCCGAACCATTGCGCCCAATATCGCGCTAGTACGTAATACAGAGGGGGGTGTTGGGGGTCTTCTGTTGCTAAAGAATTCAGGGTATCCCCTACAGTTTTTTCGGAATTGATCTGCTGATATTTTTGTAAATCCGCAGGCGAGGTTATTTTCTGGTACGAAATTTGTTTAATTATTTCGGCTTCGGTGTAGCCCGAAACTCTCAAAGAAGTATATGTTTCGTCGATCCAGTAAAATTTGCGATCGAGATTGGCGAAGCGAAATAAAATACCTATGACTAATACGGCTATAATTAAAAATCGCAGCCACTTGTCAAGTGAAGGGTTGTGAGAATTTAGTCGATCGCAATTTTTAGTAGATTCCATTTTATAACTAGCTAATCTCACACAAATTTTTTCTGTTACCCCACCCGTAGGGTGCGCCTAGCGCACCCTACTAACTTAACAGCCAGAGAGAGGAATTCAGTCCTCACTACGAACAAAGGAATGATTAATCATCCACTCCTTCAATCGGTGCAAAACCCTGCCGCTGAATATTTTCGGTTATGGTGCGGGGTTCGAGGAATTGCAGCAAATAATCCGGGCCGCCAGCTTTAGAACCAACTCCCGAAAGTTTGAATCCTCCGAAGGGTTGCCGCGATACCACAGCGCCGGTAATTCCGCGATTGATGTACAGGTTTCCGACTTCAAAATCGGATGCGGCTCGATCGATATGTGAAGGCGTGCGAGAATACAATCCGCCGGTTAAAGCAAAATTAGTGCCGTTAGCAATCGCAATCGCTTCGCTGAAATTCTTTGCCCGAATCACCGACAAAACCGGGCCGAAAATTTCTTCTTGGGCGATAGTTGCTGTGGGCGATACTTCGGTAACAATGACTGGGCCGACAAAATAACCGGTTTCCGGTGCCGGCATTTCTAAAGCTATTTTAGCTTCGGCGCGGCCTGTTTCGATGTATTCGCGGATGCGCGAATGGGCATTTGCATCGATCACAGGGCCGACTTGAGTGCCGGGATTTTCTGCAGGGCCGACATTGAGCGATCGCGTCGCTTCTACCAATCTTGCCACAAAATTATCGTACACGGATTCGACCACAATTACTCGCGAACAAGCGGAACATTTTTGGCCGCTGTATCCAAATGCCGAATAAACTACGCCTGCAACTGCTTGGTCTAAATCCGCACTTTCATCGACAATAATTGCATTCTTGCCGCCCATTTCAGCAATTACTCGTTTCAGGTGTTTTTGCCCCGGCTGCAAAATCGCAGCATCGGCATAAATCCGACAGCCAACTTCCTGAGAACCGGTGAAAGTAATCATGTGAACGTCAGGATGTTTCACCATGTAAGCGCCGACGGTTGAACCTTTGCAAGGGACGTATTGAAATACGCCTTTGGGGATTCCGGCTTCTAGCAAAATTTCTGTGATTTTTGCTGCAATTACTGAGGACACTTCCGCAGGTTTGAGTAAAGTACAATTTCCAGCAACTAGGGATGCAACTGTCATGCCGACGGGAATTGCGAGGGGAAAATTCCAAGGCGAAATGATTAAAGAAATGCCGCGCGGCTGATAGGTGTAGCGGTTGGTCTCTCCAGCTACGTCGTAATTTTTCCCTTGTTCCAACCGTTCCATTTCGTCGGCGTAGTAGCGGCAAAAATCAATAGCTTCGGAAACTTCGGCATCGCATTCTCTGACGGGTTTGCCGACTTCAAACACCATCCAAGCTGATAGTTCGTGCCGCCGCTGTTCCATCAATTCTGCGGCTTTGCGGAGGACGCCGGCGCGCTGTCGGACTGGAGTTTTTCGCCAACTGGTGGAGGCTTCTTTTGCGGCTTGAAGGGCTTGTTTGGCCTGTTCTTCGGAAAGCAATCCGATTGTGCCAACTACTTCTGTAGGATTGGAAGGGTTGAGAGAGTTAACGGTTGCTTCAGTATTTTGGTACTCGCCATTGATTAGCGGTAAATAGGTTTTACCTAAGTTGGCGCGCACTGATTTGATGGCTGTTTCTGCTTGTTGCCGCAATTTGGTATTGGCGTAGTCGGTATCGGCAACGTTGGGAAATACTTTGCTGTAAACTAGCTGGTCATTGCCACTAGCAATTGGTGCGGCTAACAATTGTTCGATCGGCATTTCTTCGGAACTTTGCCGGATGAAAGAACTGTTGGCGGTATTTTCCAGCAAACGGCGGATCAAATAAGCCATTCCCGGCAGCAAATCGCCGTAGGGGCAGTAGACTCGGACGCGATAACCCCGATCGACCAAAAGCTTAGCCAATTTGTCGCCCATGCCATACAGCACTTGCATTTCAAAGCGGCGGCGCGGGATGTTGAGAGTTTCGGCAATGGCGATCGCCCTCGCTTGCGATCGCACGTTATGACTGCCAATAGCTGCATACAAATATTCGTGATTTTCGAGCAGCAACTGCGTCATCTGCTCGAAATTAGCATCAGTAGCAACTTTGTCATTGTAGACCGGCTGCGGCCAATCTTTCTGCATCGCTTTGATAGTTTCCTGATCCCAGTAAGCGCCTTTTACCAGACGCACTGTTACCGGATTTCCGCGTTTTTTTGCCCATGAAATCAGGTTTTGCAAATCTTGGGCACTGTCGCGCAAATATGCTTGCAATGTAATTCCGATATCCGTGCGACTGCGAAACTCTTCTTCCAACAATAAGTCTTTGAGAATTGTCAGAGTTAAACTTTTGTAGGCATACTGTTCCATATCGAAATGAACAGCAGCGCCCAACTCCTTCGCGCGGCGCAGTAACAGGCGAATCCTCTCGCTTACTTTCTCCTCGCTACCTTTAGCATCCAACGGGTCAAACTGAGAATAAAAAGCCGTTAACTTTACCGATACTTGCACTCGCGGCAGAGTTTCGCCGTCAGCTTTGTCAATTGCATCTACTTGCGGCCAATTCTTCGCTGCATTCGCGAGTTCCTCCATCAATTCCAAATAGCGGTTAAGATAAATTTGCGCCTCAGCTTCAGTGATGACAGCTTCCCCCAAAAGGTCAACTGTAAAACCCATTTTATCTTTGCGAAGCCGCTCTAAGGTTTTAATTACCTGCTTGATATTTTCCCCAGAAATATACTTGTGCGCCAAAGTTTCCACAGCAGGCGCAACCGTCGTCGCCGCCAATTGACCCGGAACCGAATCAGGGCTAGCAAAGTTGAGCAATTTTTTCAATGCTTCGGGCAATTCTACCTCTTGGGCGGTCAGGTATTCTTGCAAGTGGCGGGCAATTTCCGGCCTGCTGCGGAGGGCCGGCAAACAGTCAATAAATCGAAACAACTGCACCCGCAGTCCGGGGCTGGCCATCGCCCAATCCATCAGTTTGTCGTCCCAGCGCATTTGGTCTTGCAGTTGACCGAAAAAAGAGCGCTTTTTCTCTTGAGTTAGCCGCAAAATTTCTTTGGCAATTTCCTGGGTTTTTGCTTCGTAGATGTTTTCAGATACTTGTGCGATCATTGGTAATAAGTAATTTGTAATTTGTAATTAGCAACAGGGGGACTTTATGTATTTTGTAACTACCCCCTGATACAATTATAGTTGCTATTTTACTTCAATTTTAACTTGGTAGTTTGCTTGGCGATCGCCGGAAATTTCAATAGTATAATCGCCGCTACTGGTTAGTTGACCTTGCCACTGAGCTGTGCTGTTAGCAGTACCTACATTTTCACCGTTAGGAGCAATAATTGCTGCGCTAACTTGACCTTCTTGAACATTTATTGTCATGCTTTGGCCGCTATTGCACTCCAGTAAGTAGCGCTTGGATATGTTGGCTCGCAAACTACTGCTCAGAATAGTTCCCGTAGCACCGGCTTGAAAGGAAACTCGCTCCGTTACAGGGGTTTCAACCGCCGCGGGAGTTGGAGTTGGAGTTGGAGAAGGCAACAGCGACGGCGAGGGTGACGGCGAAGCAAGTTGGGGAATGCCAGACACAGAGGGTATTTGAGTGGGACGGGGCGACGGATAGATTGTGGCGGGCAGTCGAGTTCCAGGTGCTGGGGGAAGTCCGGGCCGGCGGTTGGCGGGCGCTGTTGCGACAGGCGGAGGGCTTTCGGGGAGGGGTACGTCAGCGGGTAGTTTAATTTGAAGGTTCGCTCTTTCCTGATACATTTTCCACGCTAGCAAACTGCCGAGACTAAGGACGGAACCGACTAACATTCCGCTGAGAAAAACGGCTAAGATTTGCCAAGCTCGGGCTGGTTTTGGTTCGGGGTTGGCAGTTGGAATTGTTGGAGGCGGATAACTTGCAAGTTGAGTTGTTGCCGGCGCGCTATCGGAGGCAATTGGAATTGTTTCCGCCTCGTCGATTGGCGCTGAAATATCTTTGGGCGCGACAATTTCTGCGGGAGTTTCTACTGATGCTGAAGGTGCATCGCCACGGGCAATTTCACTGCGATCGAACTCATCACTGGCAGTAGAAATTGTTTCCGGTTGCGGAGTCAAAACTTGTTTTTTTTCCTGTTCGTCGCTCATGGGGCTAAATTTATTTTACAAAGACCGCTGTTAGACATTTTACGTTACTGGTGCGATCGCCTGCACAGCACCCATAGGGCACGGCTATTGACAAAATGCCGTCCGTGTCTATCTAGAAATCTATCTGCTGGGGCGATCGCAATTTACCAATTTTCGGTAAATATTGAGTACAAATTGCGATCGCAACTTACTACCGGACTCAATTATTAGGCAAAGACTGCCAAAAAGGCCGGTCTTCTGGCTTCCTCACAGTATTCGTCGCCGACTGCACGTTTCCTTTCAATTCTTGATAATACCTATCATCCAGAAAACTAACGCTGACTCCAGCAGGAAGCAGCAGTTGGCGCAATCTTTCCTGAGTGTAATCTACACCCTCAATCATTGGCCCGCGCGGATTTGAAACTAACAACTTGCCGTTAACTGGCACCGAATTGACCATATTTGGCCACCAAGCATAACCGCTGTAGCCAAACATCACCGGAACTTGAATAATTTGGTCGTCTCCGAGTAAAAACTCTCTTTTCAACTTCTCTATAATCGGATTAAGTTTCTGATTTTGCAAATAGAGATTGTGTTGAATTAAAGCGCGGTTTTTCAAGGCGGCGCTGACAGTTGTTTCAGTGCTCAAACCACGATTGATCGCCACATCGCCGTAACCTCTTCCCTCCAATTCTTCCAACAGCTTAACTCCAGCTTCGGGACTGGCGATCGCCATTACATATTGTCCGGGAGTTTGAGTGGGAATAAAATTGATAATTTCATCGACTTGGCGAGTCAGAAGCCAAGAAGTATCAATATCCACTGGCGGCCCTTGAATTCTCTGAGCTTGAATAAAATCCAGTACCTCTGGATTAAAACTAGCATTTCCCGAATTCCCGTAATAAACTCGACCCATTGGGTGTCCGGGAATCGGCGGTGTCACCTGCAAATTGCCGTATCCGTCAGACCACTGATTTACAGGGTCTAAAGAACGAGGATTGCCAATTTTTACTACTTTCCAATCCCGGTTTTGAGTTGATTTAATAGGCGGGTTTTTCTCTGGCTCGCTATTGCTTTTTATGGCTACATTAAACTGGCGGAGCTCCGATTTTTCGGGGAGTTGAACGTAGCCGTTTTTCTGGGTATCTTGCATCCAAGTGCGATCGCCCTGGAGAATTTTTACTTTGGCGCCCGTGGGTTCTACTGCTTGTTTTAGTTGCGAGATAAATTCGCTGTTTACCGCGCCTCTGTCGCTGACCTGAACTTCGGTTACTGGTGCTGTATTTGGCGCTATCATCCAAGGACTAACGCCCATTTGAATAGTTGTAGATGCGATTTCTTGACCGTTGCTTTGGGCAGTTGCTTTAAGATTAACAGTGCCGTTCCAATTGCGATCGGCAAATTGTTTTGCTTCGACACCTAAAACAATATTCGTGCTAAAAACTAGAGGTTTAGCACCGGATATATCTACAGGTTGCCAGCCCTCGCCAGTTTTCTGAAAAACGCTGATGTGAGGGCTAGCAATGCTGTCAGCCGTGATAAATAACTGAGAGGTTTTGAAGTTTTCAGACAGGTTCAAGTTAACTTGAGAAAGCATTGCTGCACGGCGGGGAGCGCTAACTTTGGTTTGTTTCCAAGTCGGTATCTTGCCGCGATCGTTATTGCGATCGTTAAATAAAATTAGCGCGCCCTTGGACAAAGACCATTGTTCTTTTCCGGCGTCGTCTTGCTGGTTAATTTGGCCATCTCTGTTAGTATCTCCCACAAACAAAAAGTTCGACGGGGACGCAGCAGGCGTAACTGGGGCGGGAGTTGGTGTTGCAGTTGATTCAGGAGTTGGTTGAGGAGTTGCTTGCTGATTTCTCTCTAACTCTTGTCTTTCAAGTTCTTGTCTAGCTAATTCTTGTCTGGCTAATTCTTGCCTTTCAAGTTCTTGTTTAGCTAATTCTTGTCTAGCTAATTCTTGCCTTTCAAGTTCTTGTCTGGCTAACTCTTGCCTTTCAAGTTCTTGTCTTTCAAGTTCTTTCCTGGCTAATTCTTGCTTTTCAAGTTCTTTTCTGGCTAACTCTTGCCTTTCAAATTCTTGCCTTTCAATTTCTTTCCTGGCTAATTCTTGCCTTTCAAACTCTTGCCTTTCAATTTCTTTCCTGGCTAATTCTTGCCTTTCAATTTCTTTCGTGGCTAATTCTTGCTTTTCAAACTCTTGCCTTTCAAGTTCTTTTCTAGCCCGGTCTTTTTTCTCTTGCTCTTTTCTCTCTATTTCTCGACGAGCAAATTCTTTTTTCTCTTGCTCTTTGCGGGCTCGCTCTCTGATCTCTTCTTCCTCGGCTCTAATTTTCTCAACAGAGCGTGCGACTTGCATTTCATAGGTAGCGACACTGAGGTTTCCTTGATATTCGATGGTTTTGTCGATCGCCCGATCGGCCAAAAAAGAATCGTGAGGAATGAGTCGCAGCGTATTGATAGCCAACTCCCACAGCCGCTGGGACTCTTCCCAAGTAGCAGAAGAAGGATTAGAAGTGTGTCCAATTACTACTGCTTTGGCCGCTAATTTAGCAGCATCGTCCCAATTATATTTGGCTCTTTCTTCTATTTGAATTTGACTTTGAACGTTTTGGAGTTGCTGCGTCAGAGTTTGAGATTGCTGACGGTGGATTGCTGATTTCCAAAGTTCTGCCGGAAACGGGGCGCTGTCGGGATTTTTGGCAAGGTTATCTAATTGTACTTTCAGCCGATCGCGCAATTTGTAGAGTTCCGGGAGCGATTGCGGATTTTCGCCGTCTGGCTGTCGCCCAGAGAGTGCGAGTTGGTAGTTTAGGGAAGGTTGAGCCACTGTTGCGGGGACTGCAACCCAAATAATACCGATGACGACACCGAAAGCATTGACGATCGCGATCGCAATATATCGAACCCAGCGCATATAGTTTATCCTCAGACACGCCAATAATTTTACCTAATCTTGGGAGCAATGGGGAATTTAATTGTAAGATTTTAGGATGGGTTTGGGCGCTGGGCTTTTTTTCATGTCGAAGGACGGTTAACTCGAATCAATTTACCGTTCAAAGTATCGATCGCAGAAATAGCATCATTAATTCGGGTCGCCTGTCTTTCCCAGTTGCTATCTTGAGTACAAATGATAATACCAGCATGGTTGGGTTGTGAGCGATGCAGTCGAATAAAATCCCCTCGATTGAGAGTCAAAACTGCTCGCTCATTACTCACTGCAAAAGCCAATACATCCTCATCAGGAATTCCTAATCCTGCGTTTCCGGCTTCTTGAACTGTTAATACATCGTGACCTAAAGGTCGAAGAAACTCAACTACTGGCAACGGATACTGTTCGTCTGCATAAAGTCGCGCCATGTTTTAGGCTTCCTCATTTTCTTTGATTGCTTGTTCAATTTCTTCTGGGTAAGCATCAGCATAAGCCCAAGCATTGACTAAATCAGCCGCAGTCAAATGGGGATAGCACTTAAAAAGTTCCGCATCGCTGCATCCGAGACGGCGATAACCCACCAGTACCCAAACTTGTATGCGAGTATTGCCGACACAGGCATCCCCTCCACAGACACCGGGAGTCTTTTTAATGCCTAAAGAACCGTTGGTTAAATTTTGAGTTAGGATGCTGATTAGTTTAGCTTTATCAACGGCATTTAAGGTTAAAACTTGAGTTTCTAATTCTTGTATAGTCATAAGTGCGGTCGCTCGGATTTGATATAGTTAGATTATAGCAAATTCGCGCCATGTTTTAGGCTTCCTCATTTCTAGCGATCGCAGCTTCAATTTCCTCTGGGTGTGCCTCAGCATAAGCCCAAGCATTCACCAAATCTGCTGCATTCAAATGAGGAAAGTCTGGCAAAATTCGCACATCATTTGCACCCATAAGGCGATCGCACCAGTGACCAAACTGGTATCCTCCTTCTTGCCGATACCAGCATTGCCTCCGCACACTGCAGGAGCTTTTTTAATGCCTAGAGAATGGAGTGTAACTTAAATAGGTCGTCAAAGAAGTTTTTCACAGTTCGTTTTGCCTTTTCATCATCCACAAACTCATAACCACCAAACCTGTATACTTCATAGCCTGCAAGTCTTAAGCATCTATCTTCTGCAACCATTTCTGCATAGAGTTGAGGGCTGGCTTTGCCATTTTCGGAATAGTGTTGCTTCCCATCTATTTCAATTACAATATTCTTTCGGTAAGGAAGAAGAAGCAGGAAATCCATTCTTTCTCGGCTTAATCGTTTTTCACCTTTGAGCTGTTTCGATGTATAGGGGTCATAATGCAAGTACACTTGAGGAATTAGTGCTGGTAGTTTTTCTTTCAATTTTCCATAAAAAGAGCTGTAATACGTGTCAAGTAAAATCTTTTATGGGTGATTGTTCCCCAGAGATATTTTGAGTCGATCTAACAGGTTCTGACCAGCGTCAGAACCTGTGAGATTATGGAGTTCTTCTTCGTCTCGCCACCAGTCTACTAACTCTTCCCATAGAAGCCCTTTTTCCAAAACTGGTCTATCATATACCAGACAGTTTTCTTGATTTTTGACAATATTAATCTCATTAGTAATTGCATCCGTTAAGACAATTTCATGCTTAGGTCCATTTGCCGCGAATATCAGGTTTTTTACCTCACTGTTAACACCCTGCACTGAAAATTCGAGTTTGGCTATGATTCCTTGATACTCGTCGGAAATTAATTGCTTTGTCTCTCTCTCTTTTTCATGAAAGTATGAAAGAGGATACTTTTTGAATACGCCTTTTATAATTTTAGCTTGATCTAGCGGGCTTGCCTCTTCAAGTATGCGCATGAACGTTTCTCTTGTAGTGCCATATATACGATCTTCTACGTTAATCTCCAAGTCGCAGTAGTAAGGATAAAACTCGCGGCGATCTTGGTAAGAAAAGTCAGGCATATCCCATCATAATCAACTTCAATGTAATCATGTACAAGCCTGTATATATCTGATTTCTTGAGCATACTTATTCAAGTATTTAGCCAATACAACGATTTATACATCCTACAACCCAATCTCCTATGAAGTCAACACAAAAGTTTACAGCAATTATTGAACGAGAAGGCGACGGATATCTATCCCTTTACCCAGAACTTGATATTGCTAGCCAAGGTGACAATATAGAAGAAGCGCGACGGAATCCGATCGAAGCGTTGGAACTATTTTTTGAGACAGCCGATCCTTCGGAAGTCAAGAATCGGCTGCATACAAACTATTAGCTTATAAGACTCGGCGATTGAAATCGCTTAAGAGTAATACCATTTTTTTAAAGATGTGATAGACTTGTGTAAAAAGTAAAGGAGAGAATTACAATGTCTGGTCGTCCTCATATAAAAATCACAGAATCTGTAGAAGATTTGCGAGGAATCCTCAAGCAACAAAAAAGAATACTAGCTTATAATAAAGTTCAAATGCTTTATTTATTTCAGTCAAAACAAGTAGAAACTGTTCGGGAAGTATCCACAGTTTTAGGTAAAGGTGAGGCAACGATTCATCGCTGGCTCTCCCAATATAGAAAGGGCGGTCTGGAAAATTTGTTAAAAAATCGGCAGGTTTTCGGTCGCCCAAAAAAGTTCTCAGTTGAAATAGCAGCGACCTTGCAACAAGAGTTGAGAGATCCAGAAGGATTTAAGAGTTATAAAGAAGTTCATCTTTGGCTATGGTTGATTAAAGGAATAGCCAGTAGTTACCCGGCTGTATATTCTTTAGTTAGAGGGGAATTAAAAAGTAAATTAAAAATTCCCAGACCTCGCAGTATTTCTCAGAAATCTACGGCAATCAGTGAATTCAAAAATACCTTACCTCAACAGATAAAATCTTTGCTAGAGAAAGCTTCAGCTCAAGTAAACAAATATAAAAAAGTCAATTTCTGGTGCAGTGATGAACGATAGGATAGGGCTGCATACAATTCGTCGGCGTAAGCTGACGCTTTCAGGCGTAAAGCCAATCGGAAAGCATCAATGGAAGTTTGAGTGTTTTTGGTTGTATGGGGCCGTATCGATCGCTAATGGAAAAAGTTTTTTTGGGAGTTTTCCCATTTAGACAAAGTTTGTTTTGAAACATATCTACAACTTTTGTCAATCCAATATCCTGCTGAATTACACATCGTTCAAGTTGATAACGCACCCGCTCATAATTTAGGCTCATCTGAGTTACCAGACAATGTTATTTTACTATTTCAGCCTCCGGCTTGTCCCGAAGTAAATCCCACAGAAAGAGTGTGGGAATATCTCAAAGATTCTTTAGCTTGGTCGGTGTTTAGTAATCTTGACGAACTCCGCACAAAAGTCCAGGAAATTTTGGCATCTTTCACCGATCGCGTCATTGGTTTTCTCACCGGATGGTCTTGGATTTTACATTCTTTATCTCTATCACATCTTTAAAAAAATGGTATAAAACGAAGTCCCTCTCGCTTGAGACTGAAGAATATTGATATCAAAACAAAACCCCAACAAAAACCCGGTTTCTCCAAGAAACCGGGTTTAATCATCTGCGTGAATCCGCGTTCATCTGCGGTTGCAAAATCCTACAACTGCTTAACCTCAGAAACCAATTTGGCAACCACATCCTTAGCGCTACCAAACAACATCATCGTCTTATCCTTGTAGAACAACTCATTATCTACACCGGAAAAACCAGCACTCATCCCGCGCTTGATTACGATCGTATGCTTAGCCTTATCAACCTCCAAAATCGGCATCCCATAAATCGGGCTCGCCGTATCGTGACGCGCCGCCGGATTCACCACATCATTCGCACCAATCACCAACGCCACATCCGTTTCTTCAAACTGCGGATTGATGTCGTCCATATCGTACAACTGCGGATAAGGCACGTTTGCTTCCGCCAGCAGCACATTCATGTGCCCCGGCATCCGCCCAGCCACGGGGTGAATCGCGTATTTCACGTCAACACCCATTTTTTCCAAACCGTCGGCTAACTCGCGCACCGCGTGCTGTGCTTGGGCTACAGCCATCCCGTAACCGGGAATAATTACAACCGATCGCGCATAACCCAACATCATCGCACTTTCTTCGAGATTGATGCTGCGAACAGTTTTGTCAGTAGCACCAGCAGCCCCAGCAGCACCCGCAGCACCACCGCCACCGCTGCCAAAGGCGCTAAACAGCACACTACCCAAGGATCGATTCATCGCCTTGCACATGATTTGCGTCAAAATAATCCCCGACGCGCCCACCAATGCACCAGCGATAATCAGCATATTGTTCATCAAAATGAACCCAGCCACACTCGCCGCAATCCCCGAATAAGAGTTAAGCAGCGACACCACCACGGGCATATCGCCACCGCCAATCGGAAGCACAAACATGATTCCCAGAATATTGGAAATCGCCACCAAAGCCAGGAATACCGGCACATTTTCGGGATTCGTCAGCATATAACCGCTGCCGGCTAAAAGTGCGATCGCCAGCATGGCATTAAACGGCTGTTGCAGCGGAAACGTCATGGGCGCACCAGGTAGCAATTCTTGCAGTTTCGCAAACGCCACAAGGCTACCAGTGAAAGTAATTCCGCCAATCAACACACCCAAAAGGATCGTGATTGTCGCGTCAGGCGTCGGCGATTGCGGGATGCTGAGATAGCGCCAGAATTCGCCCACAGCAACAAGTGCAGAAGCCGCGCCCCCAAAACCGTTAAGCAAACCCACCATCTGCGGCATATCCGTCATCGCGACGGTTTTTGCCATAATTGTTCCCAAAATGGAACCGATGATAATTCCGACAGCAATCAATTCGTAGCTGACTACTTGCTTTTCCAGCAACGTACCGACGATCGCAATTAACATCCCGATCGCAGCTAACACATTCCCTTGACGCGCGGTTGCAGGGGAACCCAACTGTTTCAAACCGATAATAAACAAAGATGCGGCAACTAAATAACCTAGTTGAATGCCACTGGGCAGAAAATCGCTCACGCTTTAACCTCTTTTTTCTTGAACATTTGCAGCATTCGATCGGTTACTAAGAAACCGGCGACAACGTTAATTGTGGCCAGGGCGATCGCGATCGTCCCCAAAATCGAAGTAACAGTCACATTGCCTTGGCCAGAAATCAGAATTGCACCTAAAACCGCAATTCCAGAAATAGCATTCGATCCCGACATCAAAGGTGTGTGCAGCGTCGGCGGGACTTTATTAATTACTTCAAATCCCACAAACGACGCCAGAGTAAACACCACTAAACCTGCAATCAATCCTTCTGCCATGACAATTGGTAATTGGTAATTGGTAATTGGTGTGAAATTAACGCTAAAGTCCTTTATATCTCTCGTTTGTTGCCGAGTCTCGATCCCCCTAAATCCCCCTTAAGAAGGGGGACTTTGAATACTTCTTGTTCCCCCCTTCTTAAGGGGGGCTAGGGGGGATCTGGCCCTAGTCACCAAACAACATTCTGTGACTGCGTTTGACCTGTTTGTTGACACCAAGGGCTAATTGGTAATGACTCGTTAAGATCCCCGATGCTCTTAACGCATTCATCGGAGGCAGAGCCTTCGATATAGACTGGAGGCAGAGCCTCCTGGAGTACATTACAATGCAGAGCATTGTAACGAGAGAAAAGACTAAAGTCCTTACTACAAACCTGTTAACTGACTGCTGAAGCCTCAGCCGTCAAAGCATCGCGCACTCGCTGATTACTAATTTCACCGTCGCGGGCAACGCAAGCACCAGCAATGATATCGTCTTCAAAATTCAAATTGAGTTCCTTATCTTTCACCATCAACTGAACTAAAGCCGAGATATTCTTCGAGTAAGTTTCGCTAGCGTGTACCGGCATCGACGAGGGCACATTAATCGGGCCGATGACATTAACGCCGTTCCATTCAACATCTTTCCCCGCTTCCGTGCATTCGCAATTGCCGCCTTGTTCGGCCGCGAGGTCAACAATTACCGATCCGGGCTTCATTTGAGAAACCATTTCTCTAGTAACTAAAATAGGTGCTTTTCTGCCGGGAACTTGAGCGGTTGTAATCACTGCATCGGAAGCGCTGACGTGTTGGGTGAGCACTTGGCGGGTGTATTCTTTGGCCGCTTCTGATAGTTCTTTAGCATAGCCTCCGGCGGCGACGGTTTCTTCCTTGAGTTCGACATCAAGGAATTTAGCGCCCAAACTTTGCACTTGTTCTTTTGTTTCCGGGCGGATGTCGAAAGCTTCGACTACCGCACCCAAACGGCGCGCCGTGGCGATCGCCTGCAACCCGGCAACGCCCACACCCATTACCAATATTTTCGCGGGGCGAATCGTACCCGCCGCCGTTGTCAGCATCGGAAAATATTTCGGCAAAGCGGCTGCTGCGATCAATACCGCTTTGTAACCGGCAACGTTGCCCTGAGATGACAGTGCATCCATGCTTTGAGCGCGGCTGGTGCGCGGGATCATTTCCATGCTGAATGCCGTTACTTTGCGATCGGCTAAACGCTGCACTAAAGCTGGATCTCCCAGAGGATTCAAAAATCCGATGAAAACTGCTCCTTCGGGGAGTTGATGAACTTCTGATTCTTGCAATGCCCCGATTTTCACGACGACATCGGCTTCGCCCCACAGCCTAGCGGTATCGGCGACAACCTGAGCTCCCGCTTCTTCGTAAGCAAGATCCGAGAAAAAGGATTGTGCGCCGGCACCGGCCTCAACCCAAACTTCGACGCCCTGTTTGACTAATCGGGCTACAGCGTCGGGTACTAAAGCCACCCGGCGTTCCCCTGCTGCTATTTCTTTTGCGATCGCTAATTTCATGAACTCTCCTTATTTAAGCCTTCTCAGGGCGGTTGAAACCGCGCCTACACAGACAAAACCTGCCTCCGCAGGTTTCTTTAAGTGCGATTTTTAATCGCCCGATGCCTTGCTTTACATTGAAGCAGCCGTTCCCCTCAACTTCTCTCGTTGATACTAAAGCCGATCGCCCAAATTCGACCCGTATCTTTAACTTATCTTATACATTCAAATTCGCTAAATTGTTAAGTTGGCCACCGATTATGATATAATTTTATGTCGCCTAATTCTGTAGTTTGAATGTCAGTTATCAGTATTACGCAAAAATTACGCAAAAAAAAGTGACCTCAGCCGGCGAGCGATCGCCCTCATCAAATTGCTGAGACGTGCGATATATTGTAGCCACGATCGCAAATTTCGGGCGAGCAATATTTAAGGTTCACGAAGAGTTTAATTAGAGGAGTTGTTATGCGACGATTATTTTCAGCACTAGCGGTTACAGGTTGCTTGGTGGCTGGATTACCCGCCATCAGTTTAGCCCAGTCCATGCCAGGATTCACGATTTTCGGCGGCCCCGAGCGCGCCAACCAATTAAGCTATCGCTTGGATTACGGTACAGCCGGGATGAGCGGCGATAGATATCGGCTGCGAATTCCTTCCAAGAAAGTAAGTTTGGCGATCGCCCAACTGAACATATCCTATCCAGACTACTACAAAGGCGAATTTGACCAAAAAGACATTAAAGTGCGCGTCAAAGACAAAACAATAGAATTGCAAGAAGTAATCTGGGACAAAGAAAATCGTTTCATAGAAATTTATCCCAAAGAGCCAATTGCTGCCGGCAACAATGTTGAGGTTGTACTCTCGAACGTCAGAAACCCATCTCCCGGCGGAATGTACAATTTCAACGTCCGCATCCGCACCCCCGGTGACGTTCCCTTGCTGCGTTACCTCGGTACTTGGCTGTTGAGCATTAATTGAGGGAAGGGTTCGGGAAAGGAATTTCTCCTTAGCCCAGCGATCGCCACAGTTAAATTTTTCTGTGGCGATATTTTTTCATTGGGCGAAAAATTTAACACTACTCAAATCCGGGTTTTCGGGAGTTGCAAAATAGAACCTTCGGCTCATATCGCAATTCTCAATGATTCGTAATAATGAGTCTAGGGGCAGTCCCCCGATGGTTGCCCTTCGCTAATTAGGGGTAAGCCCAGGGGCGCTACCCCTACAAAATGTTTACCAATCAAATAGGATTGCTCTAGCCGTACTCTCGCATGAATCTACTAGCAAAAATCAAAACAATACAAATTCCTCCAGCGCTGCGATCGAGAAATTATCGCTTGTTTTTTGCAGGACAAGGCATCTCCCTGATTGGCAATTGGATGACGCAAGTCGCTACGGTTTGGCTTGTCTACAATTTGAGCGATTCACCTTGGATGCTCGGCGTGGTGGGATTTACAAGTCAAATCCCTACATTAATTTTACTGCCTTTTGCAGGAGTTTTAATCGATCGCTGGAACCGCCACCGAGTCCTAATTGCCACTCAAATATTAGCGATGGTTCAATCATTAGCGCTAGCATTTTTAGCGCTAACAGGAGTCGTTAACATTTGGCAGATCCTGGTGCTGAGTTTCTTTCAAGGCGCAATTAACGCCTTTGACGCGCCGGCACGACAAGCTTTTGTACCGGAACTTGTAGAAAAGAAAGAAGATTTAGCAAATGCGATCGCCATTAATGCTTCGATGTTCAACGCAGCCAGACTAATCGGCCCAGCAATGGCAGGTTTGCTGATAGCTACAGTCGGCTCAAGTTATTGCTTTCTTATTGACGGACTCAGCTACATCGCTGTAATTGCAGGCTTATTAGCGATGCAAATCAAACCCCGTAAAATTGCAGCAACTAATACCAAACCCTTACAAAGATTACAAGAAGGATTCGTGTATGCCTTCGGCTTTCCCCCGATTCGAGCAATTTTATTGCTATTAGCATTAGTCAGCTTCGCAGGAATGTCGCACACAGTATTAGTTCCAATTTTTGCCACCAAAATCCTGCACGGCGACGCCCAAACTCTCGGCTTTTTGATGGCTGCTTCGGGAGTCGGAGCATTTGCGGGGGCGATTTATTTGATTTCGCGCAAAAGTGTAGTTGGCCTCGGCAAATGGATTGCGATTTCACCCGCAATTATGGGATTCGGGCTGATAGGTTTTGGTTTGTCCCGGATCTTATGGCTGTCATTAATCATGATGTTGTTTGTGGGGTTGGGTTTCATTTTGCAATTTGCAGGAGGAAACACATTTTTGCAAACAATTGTGGAAGACGACAAACGCGGAAGAGTTATGAGCATATACACGATGGCATTTTTTGGAGTGACACCCTTTGGGAATTTAGTTGCCGGGGGATTGGCAAATTATATCGGCGCTCCCAATACAGTCATCATTGGAGGTATAATTTGTGTTTTCGGATCAGCAGTTTTTACCAAACAGTTGCCCGCTTTAAAAAACTTAGTCCGACCACTTTATCAAAAAATGGGTTTAATTTCGCACTAAGGATTTAGCGTCCAATTACAAAAGCCAACATTAAATAAGATTGCCAAAGCTAAGATATGACTGTATCTCTAGCAATTCTCAACAATTTGTAAACTTCTCTCTTCTCTTCTCTTTCTCTGCGCCCTCTGCGCCCTCTGCGGTTAAAAAATCCAATAAATAACTTACGCAACCAGAGGTTAAACTAATGGCAAATACAAGTGCAATTCCACAGCAGAGTGATCGAGTTCCCTTAAAAACCTGGATCGGCGTCATGGGAACAATTATCGGCGCTTTCATGGCGGTTTTGGACATCCAAATCACCAACGCTTCTCTGAAAGATATTCAAGCATCTTTAGGCGCAACTTTAGAAGAAGGTTCTTGGATTTCCACCGCCTATCTAGTCGCAGAAATTGTAGTAATTCCGATTAGTGGTTGGCTGTCACAAGTGTTTTCATTCCGTCGCTACCTCTTGGTAAATGCCGCTTTCTTTATCTTCTTTTCCATGTGCTGCGCTTGGGCGTGGAATTTGAATTCAATGATTGTATTTCGGGCTTTTCAGGGGTTGTCAGGCGGCATTTTAATTCCGATGTCTTTTACATTTTTGCTGACTAATTTGCCGCCCAAAAAGCAGCCAATCGGCATGGCGATGTTTGCAATGACAGCTACTTTTGCACCATCCATCGGGCCGACATTGGGAGGGTGGCTGACTGAGAATTACGGCTGGCAATATGTCTTTTATCTCAATTTGGTTCCAGGGCTGCTGCTGCTAGCTGCTGTGTGGTACGCCGTCGCCCCCGCACCGCTGAAACTCGAACTTCTAAAAGGGGGCGACTGGTGGGGAATTGTCTCAATGGCGATCGGCTTAGGTTCCCTGCAAGTTGTCTTAGAAGAAGGAAGCCGCAAGGACTGGTTGAGCTCGGATTTTATTGTGCGTTTAAGCATAGTTGCCGCAATATTTATCAGCGCTTTTTTCTGGATTGAACTGACTCGCGATCGACCGTTTATTAACTTGCGGTTGCTGACTCGCCGCAATTTCGGTTTAGCTACTATTGTCAATGTATCCTTGGGGGTGGGATTGTACGGTTCAGTGTTTATTTTGCCGCTGTATTTAGGTCAAATTCAGCAGTACAATGCCATGCAAATTGGCGAGGTGATTATGTGGGGTGGGGTGCCGCAGTTATTCATCGTGCCGATGGTGCCGAAATTGATGCAGCGAATCGATATGCGGCTGATGATTGGTATCGGTGTGAGTTTGTTTGCGGTAAGTTGTTTTATGAATGCCAGCATGACTCACGAGACGGGTATCGATCAGTTGCGTTGGTCGCAATTAGTAAGGGCATTGGGACAGCCTTTAATTATGGTGCCACTGTCAACTATTGCCACTGCTGGTATGGAGAAACACGAGGCTGGTTCGGCTTCGGGTTTGTTTAATATGATGCGAAATATGGGAGGTTCGATGGGGATTGCCGCGTTAGGAACTTTGGTCACGCAACGCGAGCAATTTCACTCGAATCGATTGGGGGAATCTGTTTCTTTGTACAATCCAGCAACACAGGAGCGAATTAATCAAATGACTCAGTATTTTGTGAGTCGCGGTGCTGATTTAAGCGTGGCGAAAGACCAGGCAACTAAGGTAATTGATAATATTGTCCGCCGTGAAGCTTATGTAATGGCTTTTAATGATTGTTTTTATTTTGTGGGAATTGCTTTACTGTTAAGTGGGATTGCTGTTTTGGGTTTTAAAAAGGTGAAAGCGGGTGCGGGTGGTGGGGGAGCTCATTGATTCTGTAGGGCGCCGAGTGCGCTGCATCTTTGGGACGGGCAGGATGCCCACCCCACAATAATTTTAAGAGTTTTCAAAATGCAAACTAAATGTTTTTTAGCTTATTCACCATTCTTGTTGAGCTTCTGCTTCTGCTTGAATTAAATTTTGCCGCAGTTGCACCCAATTTATTTGATGAGAGGGCAAATCTTCGATGAGCTTTCCGCGCTGTAAATGCAGAATTCGCGTGCTAAATTGCTCGGATAATTCTAATTGGTGGTTGACCATTACAATTGTGGTTTGGCCGTTTGTTAGTTGTATCAATACTTGCAAAAGGTGGGCGGCTTTTCCTGCGTCTAGGGCGGATGTTGGCTCGTCTAAAAGCAAGATTTTTGGTTGTAGGATGATGCCGCGGGCGATCGCCACGAGCTGTTTTTGGCCTGTGGAAAGCTGGAATTCGCTGCGATCGAGCCATTCTTGGGGTATGTGCAGTTGTTCGATCGCCCCGCTAATTCTCTCAGCAATGTTTGATGAATTGACGCCCCGCAGCTTTAAAGGATAAGCCAATGCTTCTCGCACCGACATTCCCAAAAGCTTGGATTCTTGCTGGATGAGGGTGATTTGTTTGCGGAGTTCGATCGCAGGTATTTGGCGATATTCTGTATTTTCCAGATAAATCGAGCCGCTGGTGGGACTGCTGAGCCGATTTAGCAGTCGCAACAGCGTTGTTTTGCCGGCACCTGAAGGGCCAACAATTGCCACGCGAGAGCCCTTGTGTACCTCAAATGATATATTTTCCAACAAATAACTTGAGGCGATCGGTGTTTTCAAGCTTACACCGTCAATTCGCAGTTGAGGATTTGTTTCTGTATTATTTTCCGAATAATTAGGCATTTAATTAATTAAAAATTCCCAAAAGTTGCACATATTTCGATCCCCCTAAATCCCCCTTAAGAAGGGGGACTTTGATCGGAATCTTGTCCCCCCCTTATTAAGGGGGGTTAGGGGGGATCGGAATTCTCTGCAACGACCTATAAAATTGGTATGAGTCGAGGACGATCGCAACTAAATTCATCCGTGTATCCCTGTCGTTATCCTTTTCCTTCTCAAACTTTTACAGCTTTTTCTAAAGGAAAACCCAGTTTTTCGCGCTGTTCCAAATAAAGCTGAGCAACTCGCCGCGCCAAATTCCGAATTTTGGTAATGTAGCGGGTTCTTTCCGTTACCGAAATCACGCCTCTAGCATCGAGCAAATTGAAAGTGTGAGAACATTTTAACACATAATCAAGACTAGGCAAAACCAATCCTTTTTTTGTCAATTGTTCGGCTTCTTGCTCGTACAATCCAAATAGAGTAAACAGCAATTCGGGATTGGAAGCTTCAAAGTTATAAGTACACTGTTCTATTTCTCCTTGCAGGTGAACGTCGCCGTAAGTGATGCCATCTTTCCACTGAATTTTTGTCATCGCATCGACTTCTTGGAGATACATTGCGAGGCGTTCTAGTCCGTAGGTAATTTCAATGGAGACGGGGCGACAGTCAATGCTACCGCACTGTTGAAAGTAGGTAAATTGGGTGATTTCCATGCCGTCGAGCCAGACTTCCCAGCCCACGCCCCAAGCTCCGAGGGTGGGCGATTCCCAGTTGTCTTCTACGAAGCGAATGTCGTGGTCTTCTGGGCTAATTCCTAATGCTCTGAGCGAGTCTAAATAGATGTCTTGGATGTTGGGAGGTGAGGGTTTAATTAAAACTTGATATTGATAGTAATGTTGGAAGCGGTTGGGATTTTCGCCGTAGCGTCCGTCGGTGGGGCGGCGACAGGGTTCGATGTAGGCGACTGACCAAGGTTCGGGACCGATTGCTCTAAGGAAGGTGTGGGGATTCATGGTTCCTGCACCTTTTTCTGTGTCGTAGGATTGGGCGATCAGGCATCCTCGATCGCTCCAGAATTTGTTTAAGGTGGCAATGACTGATTGAAAGTTCACTGGTTTAAATATGGCTAGTATGTGTCTCAACTTATTTAAGCATACTCAAGGCAGGGTTGATTGAAATAAACCCTGCCGAAATTAGATAAGAGATGCTGAACGTATCGCTGGATATTTAAGTTCTTTTTTCAGGTATATTGTATCGATCTATTTATTGCGATCCCTCTCTGTGTAATGGCGATCGCTACACCGCCTGAAACACGACTGGGCTAGCACTATTTTGATAATCGAGGCCAGTCATAATATGCTCTGGTTGGATACCTGCGGCAATCAGCGCAGCGGTTAACCCTTCCTCAAAGTTATCTTCTTCAATGATGACATGGCGATCGACCAAGCGAGCGTGAAACAGAATCGTGTCGATCCAGCGTTGCTTGTCCCAGCCTGTAGCGATAATCAGGAAATGACCTGAATCCGTATCGCAGACAGGATAAAGCTGAATCGCTTGTAAACGAGGTTGCGATCGTGTTGCTTCTTGTAGCGTTTGTTTCAGGATATCTGCATAATTTAGTGAGCGATCCATTGAACAATAGCCTCCTGCTCTGGTTCGTAAACTAATAAGTTAATTCTATTCCGTTGAACGGCTAGCTGAAAAATTGGTTTTTGGAAGTGTCGAATATAGATGGTTTGAGCGATCGCTAGAAATAACTCCCGTTTGGGATCTTGCTCCTCCAAGGCCCATTGGTAAAGCTGAAGCTGTCCCATCGTTTTTTCCAGTTCATTAATTACTGAAGGAGAGTCGAAGTCTTTGATTTCCACAGCTATTTTCCGTTCTTCTTTTTCTGCTGCGAAAAACTTTTCTGCTCCTAAATCAGGTTTCAAGATCGTTTTTTCTAACACTAAGATTAAGGGGTCATCCGTAATTGTCCACCCATCTTTTTCGAGAGTATGGCGCAGGGATAGATGTAAATTATCGCGTCTAGACATTAGTTATGAAAGGTTGATATCTCGTTATATTTTAGCACAAGTTGACAGAATTTGCCCCAGCTTGATGAGCGACAAGAATTTATATAATCATTAACTATCCTGTTTAGGAAATCCATATATAATGCTTGAAGACAGTAATGAAAACTATGTACAAGATTAAAGCTATTAATAAGGAAGAGTACAACAGAGTTTTTGTGTAAAAATCGATCTTTATTGAGGATTTAGGTCTACCTTGGTTGTATGCTTGTCGAGACTGTGCAATTTTATCAATAGGGTATGGTAGCATCTTTTGAGCCTGCGGCTGTACTTCATTGCTACTAGATTCTTCAATTTCAACAGTGGGTAAAAGCAACGTCTCTTGAGTCTCTTTTACTTCTGGAATGGCATGAATTTCTTGTGGGCAATCTAATATTATTTTTTTCTTAATATTGCTTTTACGCCTTTCGATTTCAACAATAGGCAACAACAACGTATCTTGAATTTCCTTTTGCACTTCTGGGCTGGCACGATTTTCTTGAAGTAAATCTACTAATAGCTTATTGGCGGCATAGTATTTATTCAGCAGTTGTTGTTGTTCATCACTAAACTGCCAATCAAGCTTTAGATTTCGATACTGAAGTAGAAGTGAGCTTAAGTTCTTCTTCCAGTTTTCCAGATTTATAATAGAAGGACAATCTGCCTGTTCGTCTCGATCGGAAAATATTCTTGTCAAAGACATCAATTCTCTCAGAAACTCTTCGTCATATTTCTGAAAAACAAAGCCAATTATTTTACTTTGTTCCTGAAACAGCTTACTAGATATTCCAACTAACAAAGCTGTCACTCGACGTAAATATATTGAATTTTCTGTCTCATATGAACCACAGAAAAGAGCAAGGTCTCTATCAACCACTATGTTGAGAGCAGGTAGTCTTTTTACTTTACCTAACGACTGACCTATTAGTATTTTTTCTCTTGTATTTCTATAGCCAAACCCATTATATTCAAACTCCATTAGCTGTTCAGCTATTGCTCGGACTTCATGTATATCTTTATCAAGATTAATGTCGATTATTGACGATATTTCACGGTTAGCACTTTTTCCCCACGTCTTTTCAACCACTACACAATAGAATGCTCTCAAGGCAGCTTCTTGATAATGAGCTCCAAGTGATGCTGTTTTTTCATGCAACCATACTAGAAATTGTTGAATTTTATCATCTTCTTTAATCGATTCATCAATTGCCTGCTTCATCAATCGCAGATACTCATCATTATTCATTGCCGTTCCGCTCCTCAATCAAACGAAATACTTCATGCCAATTATTGTCGAGGATATGACGCTTCAATAATTGCTTGATTTCTAAATCAGTAGCTTGCCCATTGAATTTGAGAATTTTTTGGGCGACGAAATATTCATGAAACGTCAGGTGTGAAAATGACCAAACCTTCTGTGCCCTCTCAATTAACAACCCATGCTGTGCTTCCATTGCCCTCAACACCGAGCGACTATCCCGCTGCTCAATCCCCAAAAACTCGGCAATATAACCCTCAATCTCCGCCTGCTCAAACAACACATATTGCTCTTGCTCAAACTTCTTCACTGCCAGAAAGCTCAATAACTCCAGCTTTCGCTCTACCGACAAATCCCGATAAATCTCATCTCGCTCAATCTCCCGCGACTTGTCCCACTGCTCTAGCAATAACTCCAACCCTTCTTCATAAAGCTTGGAACGCTTCGAGTAAAACTTCCCCGTCTGGTGAAACACTCCACAAGTCAAACTCAGCAAAATCGGCGTAATCGTTAACTCCCGAATCGGCTTATTTGCCTCTAAAAATAGTTGTTCTAAAAACTCTCGCGCTTTCGCCAATCCTCCTGACTCATCCCCCATAACCGTCTTAAACCAATGTTCTGAAAACGATCGCACCTGGCCTTCATTAAAATCCGCCACTTCCACAAACTGAAAGCGTAGAGATTTCCAGTCCATTTCGCCAGTAAAACTCTGCGTTCGACACGTCACAATTACTTGCACCTGCGGATAGTCACGAGCAAACTTCTTCATTTCCTCAGTGATATTCTTTCCATCCTCTCCCGTCACCTCGTCCAACCCATCCAACAGAACCAGTACCCGACCTTGCTTCAGTAGCGTTTCTGCATCAGATAACTGCCAACACTTCTCTAGATAAGGCTTTAGTGAATAAATAAGCTTACGTCCATCTCTCACAAAATCCCGCAGCCTAATCAAAACCGGAATCCGGTGCGCTTGTAAATTCCCTGCATTGCACTCAGTCACCACTCGTTGCAAATACGTGGTTTTCCCCGAACCCGGTTTGCCCACCACCATTAGGTTTGTATTCTTCGCCAGCACTTCTAACCCCGGCACTCGTTTTTGTTCCTTGCCCAAGCCAATGCGATCTAAACCTCGATGGCTGGGATTGTTCATGAAATCTTGGCACAAATCATCGTATTCCGACTTGTCGCTACTGCTCAGCTTCTCCAGAATATTGACATCCACAAACAAGTCACCCAAAGGTACACAACGATCGACACCCCAAAGTGGCATGGTGCCGTGCAACCGTTGAATGTCATCGTGGAGGCGCGATCGTACCTGCTGAACTAACGCATCAATATTCGCTTGACCATTGATACATATCTCTCCTGGCACGGATAATCGCTGATTATTTTCCCGTTGCCATTCTGGAAAACGAGATTCCCAAAGCCATTTATACCCTTGCTCCCACGGACTTTGACCTTTAGGCGCTCTCCCTAGTTTGGGTTCCTTAAGTGGGCAACCATTATCCTCCAAGATTTTGCAAATATTTTGTAATTCCTCTTGAAGTTTCTGAGACTTATTGTCCAGTTCGTTGTTCCATGTAATACAACTTACCAAATTAGAATTTTTTTTATTAGCATTTTTGGGATTAAAACGTGCCAAGAATGCGGCTCGTGGATCGCCTATCAGGTTGAGTGCCCGGGCGATCGCTTCTAAAAACTGTTCTTCTTCTGCGGATTTGATCTGAGAATCCACCTTTCACTAAGCTCCATTATCTATTTATTTCTATTTGCATTTCTATTTTTTAACAGTTTTTTTTCTATTTGACAACTTTTATTCTTAAAGGTGTCAACATTTTACACTTGAGAGTGACAGATGAAACCTTATAACAAGAAGAAACTGCTGAAAATAATCGAGTTTATTGTAGTGGGTGTTGCCACCTGGCTCAATCCCCAAGCAGGATTTCTGCTCTTTCTGCTTCGGCTGTGCTTTCAAATCTTGGCTGCGTTGCAGAAAGATGAGGATAGTGAAATCGATAAAAGCTAAATGCTAAACGAGTAGATTGAGAAAAAATTGTCGTTGCCGATCGCCGAAATCGACAAGCGAAAATCTGAAAAATTAGTGGATGCGATCGCTACTCAAACTATCGAGCGATCGCATTTACCAATCTTGGCATGGTATAGTACCCATCTTCGATTCGCATCGACAACTCATGAAAACAGACACCATTTTCTACAGCCTGTTTCAGGAATTTCCCCGCTTCTTCTTTGAACTGATCGATCGTTCCCCAGACGAAGCCACCGCCTATGAATTCACCTCCCGCGAAATCAAACAACTGGCATTCCGCATCGACGGGTTATTTCTCCCCAAAACCGAAGAACCTGAAAAACCATTTTACTTAGCTGAAGTTCAGTTTCAACCCGATGCCGACTTGTACTACCGCATCTTTGGCGAACTCTTTCTCTATCTGCGACAATACAAACCCCTCAATCCTTGGCGTGTGGTTGTCATCTATCCCAATCGCCGCATCGAACACGAACAGATGCTGCAATTTCAGGAACTCTTAACGAGCCAGCGCGTCCAACGGATTTACCTCGATGAATTGCCAGAAGCCGCAGATCGATCGCTCGGAGTGAAAGTTGTTAAACTGGTAATCGAGCCAGCAGAGACAGCAGCAGAACAAGCACGGCAGTCGATCGCAATGGCCCGACAACAGTTATCCGATCCAACCGTTCTACGCGATTTAATTAACCTCATCGAAACAATTATCGTCTACAAACTCCCCCAGAAAAGCCGCGAGGAAATTGCCGCCATGTTGAATTTAAGCGAACTCAGACAAACTCGATTTTACCAGGAAGTCAAGCAAGAAGGTTTAGAAGAAGGACTCGAACAAGGTGAGCGGCAGGCGAAGTTAGAAGCCATTCGTCGCACGATCGGGTTGGGGATAAATTTAGAGACGATCGCCCAATTATTAGATTTGTCTCTCGAATTTGTTCGGCAAACAATTAACAAAATCCAACGGGAATCGATGTCACTCCCCGAACAAAAGATCGACTCATTTATCGAACTATTAACTCAGCAGCGATCGCTCTTCGGGGCCGAACAATTAACCGAACTAGCCCAGCTAATTGAACCCTTATCCGATGAGATCGATGTCCTTTCAGAAGCGATTTCATCCTGGGCGGAAAATTACCCTTCAATTAAGGAAGCTCAAGCCCAACTCCTCGAACCGCTACCGCCGATCGCTAAAGCATCAGAAAAAGCAGCAGTCACCCGAGAAACTAGCGAATCTCAACTCGGCGATCGCCTCAACAAACAAGCTCTCAAAAATGCCATTTTATTGTAGCGCGATCTGCCATATTTCTACTGGCAAATAAACAGAGGCAGATCTTGCTCTCTTGCATCACGTGTTGAGTCGAAGCGATCGCCAAATTGCCACTAAAAAACAGAATAGTCAGAACCCCGACTTCTTGAATAAGTCGGGGTTCTGACAGTAAAAAAGTTGAGATTACTTTCTAGTTTAGTCTGCAGGAGCCAGGGAAACTAACAGAGTGATGCTGTCAACGCCGATGACATAAACCGTGTCTCCCGGTGTCAGGGTGATTTGGCGATCGCACCGTGCGGGCCACCAGCTACCTTGGAAGCGGACGCGACCTGTTTGATTCGGGTAAATAGATTCATCGACAACAGCTTCTTCGTTGAAGTAGTTAAAATTCGTGTTGATGTAGTTATCCATTAAGATATTCTTTTCTGTGCTGTAGGTGTGAGTAGAAAAAATAGAACCGAAAGCTTTTACTACGTTGAACATTTTCCTGACTCCTTTTGTGTTAATATATATCGAAGTTTAATCGCCTATTTATACTCTTTGAAAAGTAGCATTTCCTGGTTGAAATTGATTACCTGGTCGTTCATGCTCTGATTTAGTCTGCGGGAGCGAGAGAAACTAACAGAGTGATGTTGTCAACACCGATGACATAAACCGTGTCTCCCGGTGTGAGAGTGATTTGGCGATCGCACCGTGCGGGCCACCAGCTACCTTGGAAGCGGACGCGACCTGTTTGATTCGGGTAAATCGATTCATCCACGACAGCTTCTTCGTTGAAGTAGTTAAAACTGGTGTTGACGTAATTTCTGATTAGCATATTGTTAGCTGTGCTGTATCCTTGGGTGGAGAAAATCGAGCCGAAAGCTTTTACTACGTTGAACATTTTCCTGACTCCTTTTGTGCTAATATATATCGAAGTTTAATCGCCTATTTATGCTATTTAATAGGTTGCATTTCCCGGATTGAGATTTATTTGTTGCCGTTGTATTTCAATCTCTGATTTAGTCTGCAGGAGCCAGGGAAACTAACAGAGTGATGTTGTCAACGCCGATGACATAAACCGTGTCTCCCGGTGTGAGGGTGATTTGGCGATCGCACCGTGCGGGCCACCAGCTACCTTGGAAGCGGACGCGACCTGTTTGATTAGGGTAAATAGATTCATCCACGACAGCTTCTTCGTTGAAGTAGTTAAAATTCGTGTTGACGTAATTTCTGATCAGCATATTGTTAGCTGTGCTGTATCCTTGGTTGGAAAAAATCGAGCCGAAAGCTTTTACTACGTTGAACATGATATTTACTCCTGTTGTGCTAAAATATATGGATGTGTAATTGTCTGTTTATGCTATTTGAGAGGCTGCATTTCCTCGGTTAAGATTGATTTATTGTCCTGATATTTCATTGTTCTTACCTTCCGTCGTTCTATCGGGATAAAAGGAAAAGAATTTTTGAAATGTTGAAGGGATTTGAGAAGCGGTTGCGGGGAGTATAAATCCAGTAATTCCGAGGCATTGAATTAAGGATTTTAGGGTTGAGCAGTTGGTGGGATTTGCCTCACGGGTAGATGTTGTTAGCTACATTAGAGATTGTCTGATTCCGCATTACTGCTGCTGTGAAAATGTTTTATTTTTGGGTTGAATTTTTGGGTTTAGCTTTTTGATTGGGTTGTGACTCACTTGCTTTACACTTACTAATTTGCCAGGAGTCCAATATCTTTGGTGCGATCGCCAGTCCACTTCCCGAGTCTGGTACTGGCACATGACACTCAGAAACCAGCAAACAACGGTATTCCAAAGGTTTTTGCCTAAATATCAGGCGACTGTCTGTGCCAATTTAGCCAACTGGACTACCGCAAACGGTGAATTATGAACTTACGCAGTCTCAATCGCCCAATCCGGAATATCCATAAATATCTAGTCCGTGACTTACGCACTAAACGGCTAAAAACCCAGTTTGTGACACCCTGTGCGCCATTACGGGCCCGCAAGCGCGCAGATATACGATCTAAGCCACTTTACTAGGGCACTCACTGCCCTCCCCATGCGATGTTGATTTGTACCTACCTACTTAGGCATAGAACATAGGCGATCGAGACTGATATCAAATCCGGTAGCATCGTCGGGCGTAAAATCCAGTCAACAGTCAACAATCACCGATCGTGCAACCGGACTCGATCTAATTCATCTGCGTTAATCTGTGTTTATCTGCCTGTATCTGCGGTCTAAACAAGAGAATTTTTTAACCGCAGATGACAAGGGATTGACGCAGATTCACGCAGATATCGATCGCACCCTGTTATCCAATTATTGAACAGGTCGAACTTAAAATCCATTCATAAATTCACAATCTTAAATTCATAAAACTCATAATTATAGAAAAATTTTTTGATACTGCATAATTGTTACAGGAATTCTGAATAAAGTTTTAGCTAACTGAGACAAGCCGAATTTTAATTTAAGCGACTGCGGCAATTCTTGCCATGCAGCTTCTAGGAAGCCAAAGCGAGTATAAAATGATGCGAGTCGCTTTCCCAAACATTCTAAATATAGCGGTTCTGTTGCTTGTTGAATTAAATATTTTGCGAGGTAAGTTCCCAAACCTCGATCGCGCCAATCTTTCGCCACCACCAAACTGCCCAATTCTTGCGCGCCGGTAAAGTTCCGCAACTGTCCGCAAGCTACCAAATCCCCGCTGCATTCTATCACCCAGAATTGCTGCCAGCGCAACTGAGTAGGATCGAGTTTGGCGCTCCACACTAACATTCTAATTGATTTGATGTCTTGAGCACAAGCCGGGCGGGTGGCGCATTGTGGTGGCAACGAAAAAGAACTTTCATTCATTGTGATTCCTGTTGACTGTCTCGTTTGGATTGAGCTTTCAACATCCTTTCTTTTAACCGCGCATTTCTCTCGGCAATTTCGGCATTTCCCTCATACCAAGGCGGAACATCGTCATAATCTGGAATTCCATCATCTATCAGATAGCGCGCGTTGGGCTGCTTGGGATAACCGGCGGCTAATCCTCCAGTACATATAACAAATAAATCTGTATTATCAGCAGCTTTTAATGCTCTATTTTCTGCGGGAGAAACTCTCACAATATCCCCGCCCTCAAGTGTCAATAGTTCCCCATCTACAACCATCAGGCCTTTGCCTTCAACTACAATATAAACTTCTTCTTGTTCTGCGTGGCTGTGAGTAAATGTGTAGCCATCGCCAGCAGGCAAGCGAATCAAACCTAAAGCTACTTCTTGCAGATTTAGCTGTCGCCAAGGGTTGGTGAGTTGGGGCAAATTGTTAAAGTCAAAGTGAGCTTTAGTAAATTTATTGTTACTTTCAGAATCTAGTTCCATATTATGTATTTAAGTAGAAGAAGTGTTACTAGAAATTATACCCGCTAGCCGCTTCAAAATGCGAAAGACTTCGTAAAGTTCGTTTCCGGGATTCGCAATATCGAAAAGTTGAGAGACGGCATACTGCGGTGTCTCTCCTTTGGTCATTTTGATAAATCGAAAGCTGCTGCCATTGGTCAGAAGCCCAAATGTTACTTGTTCTGGACTAGGGTCATTCAGCATATAAAATAGTAACTGGGGAAGTCCAGCTTCAACAGAATATTGCGCTCGCTTGGCTTCGATCGCCACTACCCAAAAAGATTGCAGCAATAGCAGGACATCAATGCTGCCCCTGACAATTGTATCTTCATCTTCAATGGTGAGTTCTACTGATTTTTCTGTTTCTATGTGAAAGGGATTCAAGTATAAATCTGCTAAAAATAGCAAGGGAGCCAGTACCACCATTTTTACGGTATCTTCTATCATGGGGTAGTCGGCACTGTTAGCATAGCCAGCCTTTACTTTGTCTAAATATCGCTTTTCTTCATCAGTAATTTCAGGTAAATCGTCAATCCACTCCCGAAAGAATTGCTCCTCTTCTGCAAGTTGGCAGTTAAATTTTGTTTTGACATCGCGCAGTGTCAGTGTTTTTGCTTGAATGCTTTGTGTCATAGTTTTATGTAGCTATTTGCTGGTTGGTGTTAATTGTAGCATATCAAATGTCGATCGCATCCCACAAAACCTCCGCACCAAACCTTACCGGATCGGTACAAGGCAATCCCGTTTCTGCTTGAACTTCAGCTATTGCTAACAGCGCATCTGCCTCATTTAAGTGATGAGTGTTGAGGGCGATCGCGCTCACTTTTCCCCCAGAAAAAGCACCCGCAGCAGCGGCCAACATTTCATACAGTTCGACCACTTTTGATAAAGTTGGAATCGATACGTGCGGGTGATTGCGAATGTTAGCTTGTCCGGCTCTGTGCGCTAAAATTAAGTGAGTTGGCTGCGAACCTCGCAGCAGCGGCAGAGTCGCCGTTGAACCCGGATGCAATAGCGAACCTTGCCCTTCTACGTGCAGAATATCGCATTCAGAACCCAATTTTATCACCATTTGTTCGACAGCACCAGCCGCGAAATCAACTCGCACTGCATCCAAAGGAAGGCCTTCATTTCCGATCATTAAACCCGTTTGCCCGGTTGCCAAAAAGTTGGAACGCAAACCCCGCTGCAAGCAAATGCGATTGAGTTCTAAACTGGTTGACATTTTGCCAACGCTCATATCTGTGCCGACAGTTAACACGCGGCGGCAGCTTAATTGAGCAGCAGCAGCAGAGGCGATCGCACCGACAGATTTCGGTTCCTGGCGCACGTCCCAAATCCATTGATTTTCGGTTAACGGAACTGTTATCAAAGGTGCAAGTTTTGCGTGCAAACCGTTGACAACTGACAAACCTGCTGCTACCGCTTGATTAATTTCTGGCAGCCATTCCGCAGGCAAAACACCGCCGGAAGGAGCGATACCAATTAGCAGAATATCCGGCGCAAATTGCAGTGCTTCTGCAACCGAAGCAACTATCGGTACTTGTTGAGGAAGGCGAGTTAATTCAGGTAAAGATTGTCCGGCAGATTGGCTGTCTATTACTGCTACAATTTGTGCTTCGCTGTAGCGCAAAAATGCTAAACCTGTTTTGCCGGAAGAACCGAGAATTCCCTCGTGCAGCAGGATTGCAACTTTACCATTTTTGATCGGATAGTTTTTAGTCATTGGTTCACTTTTGAGACGGGCGATTTTAGATTTTAGCTTCAATCTAAAATCTAAAATCTAAAATCTAAAATCTAAAATCGATTGGGTGTTAGCTGTGATTTGGGTTCAGGGTAAGATCATTCGGATCTTCTCCCAATTCTCGCAATCTGGCCTCTAGTCGCGAGGCTCGCTGGCGTTCCTGTTCCGCTTGCTGTTGAGCGGCTTCGGCTTGTTGTTGAGCGGCTTCGGCTTGCTGTTGAGCGGCTTCCTCCGGCAACAAAACTAAATTGCCAGATTCATCGAAAAAACGCACCCAAGTCGCTGTTTCTCGATCGACAATTCCTTCCCAAGTACCCAACCAAAAACCTAACGTTTCGCACCACAACCAACCCCGCTCGTTGGGCACTAACGGCTGATAACGCAGGGTGGCATCTAAACGCCATCCTTGCAAAGAATTCGGATCGAAAGGATCGAAAACAAAGTAATCAGGAGTTCTAAAAACCTGCTCGTAAATATCCTTTTTTTTACCTGTATCCTGATTTGCCGTTGACGGCGACAGCAGTTCCACAATGACATCCGGGTAACGTCCGTTTTCTTCCCAAACTACCCAGCCTTGTCGGGAAGGATTGCTGTCAACACCCAACACAGCGAAAAAATCCGGGCCTCGGAAATCCTGATTCCGAATCTGTTTAGCGCTGTAATAAATAAACATATTGCCACCGACAAAAAAATCGTTCCGGTTAGCTAAACCTTGTTCTAAGGAACGGATTAAAACGGTCATTGCTATACGGTGGCGGTTGCTTTCCATTTCTGCACCATCATCAAAAATTAAATCAGTCGGTGGCTTGTGTTCTTCAAAGAAAAGCTTGGCTTCTCTATCAATTTGCTCTCCTATTGATTCCACTGGCATCATAGTATCTCCAGATTTGTCTTGAGCGATACTTCTATTCTACAATGTCCATTCGCTGCACTCCCAATCCCGATCGCTCGTTTGGCAGCAAACACCCATTTTCAACGATCGCACCGATGAAAGGATCGTCTAATAAATTTAAGTGACTGTCCAAATCCAAATAATCAGCTAGCGGTGAAAGTTGTGCTGCTGCTGTATTTGCGATCGCGCTATCTGAATAGCAGCCGAACATTACTTGCAAATTGCAGGCTTTTGCTGTATTAATCATCCGCATTGCTTCGGTCAATCCGCCTGACTTCATCATTTTAATATTGATGCCGTGGACGCAGTGCGCTAACTTTGGTATATCGGAACTATTAAAGCAACTTTCATCAGCAAAAATTGGCAGAGGAGATTGACGGTACAGTTCTGAGAATTCCTCCATATCTGCGAGGGGTGAAAGCGGCTGTTCGACATAATTTATCTGGTATTTTTCCAGCCAGCGACACATCTCTGCTGCATCTTTTAAACTCCAACCGCCGTTAGCATCTACACTGATTTTAATATTAGCTGGTGCTTCGTCTAGCACTGCTATTAACATATCTTTGTCGGCTTCGATTCCGGCTGGATTTCCTAATTTAACCTTAACGGCGCGGTATTTGATGCTTCCTGGATCTGTCGCATCTTTACCAAACCAATCGCGCACTCTTTCTCTTGCACTCCCCGGCGAATTAATGCCGATTGTGACCGAGGTGGGGACGATGCGCGATCGATCTAATCCCCACATTTTCCACAGCGGCAAGCCTGCTTTTTTGCCCAGCCAGTCGTGCATTGCCATGTCGATGCCAGCGCGGGCGGCTGAGGGTAAGTTGACCTCTGTTAATACTTGTTCGATTTTTTGGCGATCGAACGGAGTAAACTTTTCTAGCAGCGGTGCAACTTCCTGCAATGCGGCTAGCAGAATTTCGGTACTTTGGGGCCGAGAACCTGTGGAAAACGGCGAAGCTTCTCCCCAGCCTTCGATGCCTTCGTGTTCTAGCTTCACCCATAAATTGGTACTTTGGGCTGTTGTACCACGGCTGATGGTTAGGGCAAACCGCTTGCGGACAATGAAGGTTTCAATTTGAAGGTGCATGATTAGTTATAAGTAGTGAATTGGGTTAAAAAAACTTATTTTACTTTTGACATTTTACTAAAAATGTGTGATAAACTCAACTGCTAATTGTATGTTGTGGCCTAATTATAAGCAGGAAAATGTGCGTAGTACACAGCCTGCATTAGCAATAAAATATTATGACAATCTACTTCTACAGCACTCGCAGCGAATACGGCTGTTTTTCTAATTTTTCCAGTCATGGATTCGACTTAGACGGAGAATATTGGGCAACTACCGAACATTATTTTCAAGCACAAAAGTTTCTCGCAACAGTTCACTGCGACCAAATTCGCCAAGCAAAAACACCGAAAGATGCAGCAAAAATGGGACGCGATCGCTCCCGTCCCCTCCGCAAAGATTGGGAAAAAGTAAAAGATGATATCATGAGAAAAGCCGTACTCCGCAAATTTGAAACTCATCCCGAAATTAGAGAAATTTTACTAGCTACGGGCGATGAGGAAATAGTCGAAAATTCTCCTAGTGATTACTATTGGGGTTGCGGTAAAGATGGCAGCGGCAAAAATATGTTGGGCCAGATTTTAATGGAAGTAAGGGAAATATTGCGAAAACGCACGCCCGAGTAAAACATAATTTAAATTTCCCATCATAAAGCAGGACTTGTTTAATCGTAAGTCCTGCAAAGCTCTAAGCGAGCATTTTCCCAATTTTCTTAAACACGCTGACTCAAAAATCCGCCTGACAAACTGTCGAATTTTGTGCCAATCTCCTCAGGCTGTTCTGGTAGAGGGTTTAGCCTCTCCGAGAAGACTGCAAAGCAGGGGAAACGGTAAAAACCCTGCACCACATTTTGATTTCCACAACTACTGTCAACCCGAATTAACTTTTATCGTCGCAAGTACAGCATTTGTTCGCCAGTCGCCTCCCGGACACCGTTCTCCTTAGGTTGGCGATTCACAAGTCAAACAGCAAAACTCCTGTTCTGGTTAAAGTTTGTTTTTTTATTGATGCTGTATCTTTCTATTGTGTGGGATTTGGGGAAAGTGTTGGCTATTGTACAGAATTCTTTACAATTGTGATTTATTTGGATATAATTGCGCCACTCTGCCGCATTTGCTGTTGAATTCGGTTAAATTCTTTCTGTTCTTCGCTTAGCAAAGTATTGTCGATCGGCGATCGCATATCCCACTGCAATTCGGACAATAACAACAAACAGCCAGCCATAATTATTCCTGTGGTTAGATATTGCCAAGGTGCAACAAAAGTTAATAGAGGGATGCTAAATAAATGAGTTAGTCCAATCAGGATAAAAGTGCGCGATCGCAAACCGAGTCCCGTACAAAAATAGCCGATCGCGCTCAACCCCAACCACAAATCGCAAAGGTGCAGCAACAAACTTCCCCAACCGGCAAAAATACTGCAATCGGTCAAAACCAAACCAGTTATCATCAAAATCGCCCAAGAGTAAAGAATCCAGCTAACTCGCTCAACTCTTACCCAAAACAAAGTCAAAACAGCCATTCCCGCAGTGCCAACTAAAGTCAAAGTTGACCACAGAATCGCCTGAAAGCTCCAACTGATGGGGAAAAACTGAGCCGTAAAAAAAATCCCTCCTGTCACCAAGCCCCAAAGCAGAAAAGTTTGGTCGATGCGGGTATAAAGTCCTGAGAAAAGAGTAATATTTCCAATTTGCCAGCGGAGTTGCAACAGGCCTGCGCGGTCTTGTACGTCGAGATGTTCCTGTTTGCAGCGGATTAGGGGTTCGGAGGCGTTGAAAAAGGTCATCCAGTGTTGGGGAAAGTATGAAGTTTTGTGTATTGTAACAAGTCTTAAGGAATATTTTTTATATTTTTTATTGTTCCGAGTCTAAGACTTGCGACGCAGATTTGGAGGCTCTGCCTCGCAAGTCTTAGACTCGCGGGAGGCAGAGCCTCTGGATATCGATTCCCAGGCAGAGCCGGGGAACCAGTTAATTGATTTTGTCTGTCGATTCCTGATATACGTCAAATTTGACGTACAATAAAAAAAGTAGATTTCACAAATATAATTAAGGAGAGAATATGAAAGCGAATCCAGGGGGAAAAATTGCTCCGGCGGAAGTCATCGGCAGGGGTGAGCTAATTTCAGGTTTGTGGGAGAGGTTAGAGCAGCAAAGCCTGATTTTGAGTGCAGAGCGCAGGATGGGAAAAACTTCGGTAATTCAAAAGATGTGCGCGGAGCCTCGCTCAAACAAATTGCCTATTTATCATGACTTAGAATTTGTTCGATCGCCCTTAGAATTTGTCGAGACAGTCTTTAAGGATGTCGAAGAATATTTAACAGGTTTTAACCGCAATGCTAAGAAGACTCGCGCATTGCTAACTCAACTGGGAGGTACAGAATTTAGCGGTTTCAAGTTACCCGAAATTGCCGCCCCTCACTGGAAAGCATTGCTGACTCAAACGATCGCAGATTTGGTAGAGAATCAAGAGCCCACTATCATCTTTTTTTGGGATGAAGTGCCGTATATGCTCGGTAAGATCGGCGACGAATCGGCAATGGAATTGCTGGATACTTTGCGCTCAATCCGCCAGATGTACCCTGCTGTGAGAATGGTTTATACAGGTTCAATTGGCTTGCATCATGTCATTGGTTCTCTCAAAAAATCTGGCTATGCGAACGATCCTACTAATGATATGTACGTCCAAGATGTGCCGCCACTGTCTCCTACAACTGCCACTAATTTAGCCCGACGGTTGCTTGAAGGTGAGAACATTTCTACACCTGATATTCAAGGAACAGCCGTTTTTATCGCAGACGAAGTGAATTATATTCCGTTCTACATTCACCACATAATTGCTAAAGTAAAACAGCTCGGCGGCTTGGTGGATATACCAGCGATTAAAGCAATTATTGCTGAGTCTTTGAACGATCCCCTGAATCCGTGGATGATGCAACATTATGGCGATCGAATTAAGACATATTATAAAGATTCGCAGTATCTTTATGCTGTGAATTTGCTGGATATTTTGGCAGTTGCAGACCAGCCTGTGGTATTTGATGAATTGTTTAATCGTCTCAAGCAAGAGTCAGAAACTCAAGACAAGGAAATAGCGAGGGATGTGTTAAGGCTTTTGCAGCAGGATTATTATATCCAAAAGGGTGATTTGGGATTTCAATTTCGCTACCCGCTGATTCAAAAATACTGGAAATCCTTGAGATGTTGATATTCTCCTAGTTCCCCGGCTTAACTTTAAACCGAAACTCCGACAGTCCGACAGTCCGGCAGTCCGACAGGGAATGAATTCCCTGCCTCAAAGCTAAAGTCCTCTGAAGAGGACTGAAGAACTACTCTAGGACTTACGCACGGGTGGTCAGAAACCGTTTTTTTTACGATAATACTTGGTTACAGCGCACAGATTTGGTGAAAAACCTGCTCCCTTCAGTTTCTGTGGTCGGAGTGCGTCCAGGACTGTACTCATTAGTCCTCTTCAGAGGACTTTAGCTATTAGCCAGGGAATTCATTCCCTGGCGGACTAAATAACCAACCGAATCAATCCATGAAAAATACATTTATCTCTCGATTTACTCCTAGCTTAATGGCACCAGAAACCCTGGAAGCTATCTTAGTACAACGTCACACACTAGCAGAACGTTTAGTAGAGCTAATTCAGGTGAGCGCCCTAACAGATAACAAGCATTTTCAATTGCTAATTGGACCGCGCGGCATTGGCAAAACGCACTTGGTTTCACTGATTTATCATCGCGTTGCTAAGATGGAAGATTTGCAGGATAAATTGCTAATTGCGTGGCTCAGGGAGGAGGAGTGGGGGATTGCGTCTTTTTTAGATTTATTGCGGGGAATATTCCGGGCAATTGCTAAAGAATATCCAGAAGTATATCAAGCTCAGTTACATGATGAGGTTGAAAAGCTTTATGATTTATCGCTGGAACAAGCTGAATTTAAGGCGGCAGAATTACTGAGAGACTTTGTTGGCAAGCGGGTGCTGTTGTTGATTGTCGAAAATTTAGAGGACGTGTTTAGCGGGTTGGGGGATTTCGGGCAGAAGCAGTTGAGGGCATACATTCAAAATTATTCATTTTTGACAATTTTGGCAACATCACAAAGTTTGTTTGATGGAGTCAAACTCTATGATAATCCTTTTTATGGTTTTTTCTCTTCACATATATTAAATGAGTTTAAGGTCGATGATGCTGTAGATTTATTAAATCACATTGCTAAGTTAGAAGGGAATAATGATTTAGCATCTTTTATTCAAACTCCAACCGGCCGCGATCGCATTAAAGTTGTGCATTACCTTTCTGGTGGCAGTCCTCGCGTCTATATTGTTTTTTCGGCTTTTCTGATGACTCCTGAATCGCTAGATAAATTGGTAGAACCGTTCATGGAAATGCTGGATAGCCTCACGCCCTACTATCAGGATCGGATGAAATATCTCTCAAATCAGCAGCGAAAGATAGTTGACTTTTTGTGCGATCGAGGTGGTGCCGCACCAGTAAAAGAAATTGCTAAACGCTGTTTTATCGAGCAGCGAACTGTATCTAGCCAACTTAAAGATTTGCGAGATAAAGGTTATGTCAAAACTGAGGAAATAGGACGGGAATCGTGGTATGAATTGCGGGAACCATTGATGCGTTTTTGTCTGGAGGTAAAGAAGCAGCGAAATCAACCGATTCGATTAATTGTGGATTTTATTCGGGTTTGGTATACGCGGAAAGAATTGCAGCAGCGATTGGGATTGAGGATGGCGGATGTTGATTTGGCGGAGAAAGAAAGTCATTTTATGTATCGGCAAGGTTGGACACCGATTCCACCTGATGCTGTGATGGAACGAGAATATTATACGCGGGCGCTTGAGGCTATTGAGAGAAATGAGGAAGACCCGCGTCTGAAGGCTTATTTTGATGAAATTAAATATTGTCGCGAACAAGAAGATGATGTTTCTGCTTTAGCATATGCGGAAAAATTGGTAGCAAGTCGCGGCGAGGCAAGGGATTGGGTAGAAAAGGGACACTGTTTAAATAGCCTGGAACGCTACGATGAAGCTTTGGAATGTTTAGATAAGGCTATTGAAAGTGACTCCAATTATGCGAGGGCTTGGGCGAATCGAGGCTATGTACTCGGCAACCTCAAACGCTATGATGAAGCCTTAGTATTTTTAGATAAAGCGATCGAACTTGATGCCAATTATAAGTGGGCGTGGTCTAACAGAGGTTATGTACTCAAAAACCTCGAACGCTATGAAGAAGCCTTAGAATCTTACGATCGGGCGATCGAACTTGATGCCAATTATAAGTGGGCGTCGTCTAACAGAGGTAATGTACTCGAAAACCTCGAACGCTATGAAGAAGCCTTAGTATCTTACGATCGGGTGATCGAACTTGATGCCAATTATAAGTGGGCGTGGTTTCTTCGAGGTTTTTTACTAAACACACTCAAACGTTATGAAGAAGCCTTAGTATCTTACGATCGGGTGATCGAACTTGATGCCAATTATAAGTGGGCGTGGTTTCTTCGAGGTTTTTTACTAAACACACTCAAACGTTATGAAGAAGCCTTAGTATCTTACGATCGGGCAATCGAACTTGATGCCAATTATCAGTCTGCTTGGAGGTGGCGAAGCTATGTACTCAACAACCTCAAACGCTATGAAGAAGCCTTAGTATCTTACGATCGGGCGATCAAACTTGACCCCAATGATAAGTGGGATTGGGCTAAGCGAGGCGATGTACTCGACAACCTCAAACGCTATGAAGAAGCCTTAGTATCTTACGATCGGGCGATCGAACTAGATGCCAATTATCAGTGGGCTTGGGCTAATCGAGGCAATATACTCAACAAGCTCAAACGCTATGAAGAAGCTTTAGAATCCTTTGATAGGGCGATCGAACTAGATGCCAATTATCAGTGGGCTTGGCGTAGGCGAGGCTATGTACTAAACAACCTCAAACGCTATGAAGAAGCTTTAGAATCTTACGATCTGGCGATCAAACTTGACCCCAATAATAAGTGGGCTTGGTTTAGCCGAGGCTGGACGCTGGATAATCTCGACCGCTATGAAGAAGCTTTAATATCTTGCGACAAAGCAATCGAACTTGGTAAGGAAGGTGCACCTGTATTCTTCAATCGCGCCATTGCCATTCTCGGATTAAATCGTTGGGATGAAGGCCTCGCCGCCTTAGACGACGCATTCCAACGCATTGAATCAGACGATAAAGTTAGTTCTGAAGATGCCGATTTAATTATCCGCAAGCTATTCATCAACACGCACGATCTAGCGATATCTCAAACTCGCATCACCAGCCTGATAGCCGTTTATGAAAAACACAAATATCTCTCAATCTTAGGACAGGCAATTGTGCGAAGCATCCCCGCGCTAATGTCAGAAATGGTAAGCGACAAAGCCGCACGCACTTGGTTAGAATTATGGCAAGAACCAACCAGCAACTACGAAGAATTCAAAATTCCCATCCGCCTGCTGAATGCGGCTGTCCGCTATAAGGAAACAAAGGGCGACAGACGAGTTTTGCTAGAACTTGCCATAGAAGAACGCAATTTATTAGAACCATTGGTGTCAACAAAACCAGAATAAGTAAAACAAGGCTTACGCACTCCGACAAAGAAACCGGGTTTTTTACCTAATCTTCGAGTACGAACCAAGTATTTTCGTAAAAAAAACAGGTTTCTGGGCCCCGTGGGTAAGTCCTATAAAATAGGTATAAAATAGAAATTGATGATACTAGTAAAGGACTCATCCCCATGACCGCAACAATTCCAACTAAAACCTCAGCAGAAATCATCTACCCAGACAGCGACGGCAAACCCATGTCAGACAATACCAAACAGTTTGAACTAATTGTCACCATTCAAGGTGGAATAGATGCCTTATACAAAGACAACGAAAATGTCTTTGTAGCAGGTGATTTGCTGTGGTATCCCGTGGAAGGAGATAACAAAACTCGCCAAGCACCTGATACGATGGTAGTGTTTGGCAGGCCGAAAGGTTACAGAGGTTCCTACCAACAGTGGCTTGAAGATAATATCGCCCCGCAAGTAGTCTTTGAAATCCTCTCGCCCGGAAATCGAATCGGAGCACTGTTTAAGCTGTTTAATTTCTACCAGGATTATGGAGTCGAAGAATATTATGTCTACAGTCCAGAGGATAATGAATTAATTGGTTGGCTGCGTTCTGATGGAAAACTCAACTATATTGAATTAATGGATGGTTGGGTGAGTCCGCGTTTGCAGATCCGTTTTCAAACTGAATCGGGAGACTTGGAAATTTATCGGCCTGATGGACAGAAGTTTTTGTCTTATGTGGAGTTGTCAAGACAACAAGAATCAGCACAGCGACAAATGGAACTAACACAGCAACAAATGGAACAAGAACGGCAAGATAAAGAGTTAGCACAGCAAAAAGCCGATCGCCTATCCGAGAAATTGCGAGAAATGGGCATCAATCCAGAGGAAATTTGAAACTTTTAGAGACCACCGGCGGTTTAAACCGTTAGGTTTCTTCAACTAGCGAAGGCGAGTTTTGTCTGTGTAGACGCGGTTTCAACCGTCGGGTATTTGAATCACCTATAATAACTTGACATATCAACAATTCCCAATGCCAAATCCCCGCCAAATAGCTTTTCTCGCACTCCGCGAAGTCCACCGCCGCGGTGCATTCGCAGATGCCGCACTCGATCGTGCTTTCAGCAATTCTCAACTCAACGACCTCGATCGGCGTTTAGTGACAGAATTAGTTTACGGTAGCGTCAGGAGAATGCGATCGATCGACTTTATCATCGACAAACTAGCCACAAAGAAATCCTCCCAACAACCGCCCGAACTCCGCACCATCCTACATTTAGGGTTATATCAACTCGAATATCTCAACCAAATTCCCCCCTCCGCCGCCGTCAACACCACTGTTCAACTAGCAAAAGAAAACGGATTTTCAGGACTCAGCAGTTTTGTCAACGGTTTGTTGCGCCAATACATCCGTTTAACAGATAACGACTTAAATCCCTTAACATTTACTAATTATAAATCAACCGTCGAACGCCTAGGAATTCTGCACAGCTTCCCCGAATGGCTGGTAAAATTGTGGATCGAACAAATAGGCGAAACCGAAACTGAACAACTCTGTGAATGGTTCAACCAATCCCCCACAATTGACCTGAGAATCAATCCCTTAAAAAGCTCGATCGCCCAAATCGAAGCTGCCTTCAAATCCCAAAATATCAGCGTTAGCAGAATCCCACACTTGCCGCAAGCATTAAGACTAAATGGCACCATTGGCGCAATTCAAAACCTCCCCGGATACAGTGAAGGTTGGTGGACAATCCAAGACAGCAGCGCTCAATTAGTCACCCATTTACTAGGGCCCCAGCCAGGGGAAACAATCATCGACGCCTGCGCCGCGCCCGGGGGAAAAACCACCCACAGCGCGGAATTAATGCAGGATGAAGGCACAATTTATGCCTGCGACAAAACCGCCAGCAGACTCAAAAAACTTAAAGAAAATGCAGACAGACTCCAGATGAAATCCATTAAAATTCATACCGGAGACAGCCGCCATTTCCCAGAGTTTGTTAATCTCGCAGACAGAGTTTTACTAGACGCACCTTGTTCCGGCCTCGGAACCCTCCACCGTCGCGCCGACGCCCGCTGGCGCCACACGCCCGAAAACATTCAACAACAATCTCAACTGCAATCGGAATTGTTAGCAAATGCAGCGACATTTGTCAAGCCCGGCGGCGTATTAGTTTATGCAACTTGCACAATTCATCCCTTGGAAAATGAAACAGTTATTCGATCGTTCTTGGACAGCAATCCTAACTGGCAAATCGAACCGCCAACTATTGATTTACCCGTACAACCATCACCGGAAGGATGGGTAAAAGTTTGGCCGCACAGACATCAGATGGACGGCTTTTTTATGATGAGGCTAAAGCAATTGAAAAAGGAGTAAAGTCCTTACTACAAACCGATAGTTTAATATCTCGGTTCTTGATAAGCAGGCTCTTGATAAGCAGGCTCTTGATAAGCCGGTTCTTGATAAGCCGGCTCTTGCGGTGGGTAATACTTGGGTTGAGGATTAGGATTATAAGGTACGATCGCACCATCCTCATTCACAATCATCCCCCGAATAATCTTATGAGGCTGCACCGGTTTTGCCTTAATACTGCCTTTGCGGCCCTCCAACTTCGGCAACTTCGGAAACTTTTCAACCGGCATTCCCTTAACAGCTTGACTCATAAAATCCCGCCAATTATATGCCGCCGTACCGCTAGTTCCCCAAGTGGGATAATTATCATCATTCCCCAGCCAAATCCCAGTCACAACCTGTGGAATGTAACCAATAAACCACAAATCCCTGACATTTTCCGAAGTACCGGTTTTGCCCGCTACAGCGCGATCATTTAAAGCAGCAGGTCCCCCCGTACCGTCTTGCACAACGCCCTCCAACATCCAAGTAGTAATCGCAGCACTATCCTTATCCAAAACCCGCTTCGGTTTAAAATTAGCCTGATAAATCACATCTCCCCGCTGATTAATCACCCGAGTAATTCCGTGGGCTTCAATAAAATTCCCTTGCGATGCTAATGTACCGTAAGCATTGGTTAACTCCAGCAAATTAACCTCCGAAGAACCCAAAGCCAAGGAATAAATAGGACTCAATTTAGACTTAATTCCCATATCGTGGGCTAATTTGATAGCCGGTTCAAACCCCACATCCATCAACACCTTCACAGCTACGACATTCACCGAACGCGTCAAAGCATCAGACATCGATCGCCAACCGCTAAATTTTTTGCCATAATTATTTGGTTGATAGCCATCGATAATAATTGGTTCGTCTTCGTAACCGTCATAGGGAGAAAAACCAGCCCCTATCGCCGCGGCATAAACCAACCCTTTAAACGTTGATCCGGGCTGCCGCAAAGCCTGCGTAGCACGATTAAACTGACTGTCCTTAAAATTTCCGCCGCCCACCAGGGCCTTAACTTCCCCAGTTTTAGTGTCCATAGAAACTAAAGCCGCCTGTTCAAAACCCTGACTGCGGCCATCAACTTCGATCGCATTTTTAACAACCTGTTCCGCTATTTTCTGCCACCTCAAATCCACCGTCGTCTCAACAGTCAAACCGCCAGATTCCAAAGCATCCTGAGAAACATAGCGCGGCAATTCCTTCCGAATATAACTAGCAAAATAAGGCGCGACTACTTTAAATCGCTTCGGCGCACTTGGTTTAACGGCCATAGGTTCCGCCATCGCATCCTTCGCCTCAGCCTCTGTAATTACCTTCGCTTCCTGCATTTGTTGCAGCACAAGATTGCGGCGTTTCTTAGCCATATCGGGATTAACCAAAGGCGAATATTCGCTCGGTGCCGGTGGCAAACCCGCCAAAGTTGCCATCTCTGCCAAAGTTAATTTATCTACTGTTTTGCTAAAGAAAACCCAAGCCGCATCTGCCACCCCGTAAGCATCCGAACCCAAATAAACCAGATTTAAATACCGTTCTAAAACTTGGTCTTTACTCAACTCTCGCTCTATTTTCTGAGCTAAAAGAGCTTCCCGGACTTTCCGCCTAATACTTCTTTCCTGATTGAGAAAAACAACGCGAGCCAATTGTTGCGTAATTGTACTGCCGCCTTGGACTAAATCTCTTTCTATCAAATTAGAAACAATCGATCGCACAATACCTTGATAATCCACCCCGTGATGTTTATAAAAACGGCGGTCTTCTATGGCAATAAAAGCTTTAACCAACCGTTCGGGAATTTCTTGAAGTTTCAGTTTCTCTCTAGTTGCAGGCCCCGACTGCAACAAAATCGTATTATCTGCCGCCTTAATTGTCAGTGTCCCGTCGCGGTTAAAGGCAGACAAATCGTTAACATCCGGCAAACCTTTGTCTAAAGTGTACAAAATCCATAAACCGTAGATTAAAGCGCCCCCGCCTATACTGGCAACACCTAAACTTATCCAAAATCTAGGGCGGCGGGAGATCCGTTTTTTAGTATTTTCCTGCGGTGCGCTATTTTCCTGTAGAGCGGTATTTATCTGCAGTTGGGTGTTCTGCGATTCGCTATTTTCCCGAAATTCGCTACTATCGAATTTTTGGGGTGATTTAGTTCCCCGCAAACTTAATCCCGGCCGCAGCAATTCTTTTCCCTTGGTTTGCAAGCTAGTAACTTGATGTTCAATTTCCAACCAAGCGATTAAGCGCTTCAAGCCTTCCCAATCGCGCTTGACTATTGGATATCGAGCGTATTCTGGCTCTAAATATTGTGAATCTAAATATTCTGAGTCTAAATATTCTAACTCTTCTAGAGGCGCACCATCTTCTGATACCACATACTCCGATCGCTCCTCCCTTATCCCTGTATAAAATTCCGCCTCGGATTCCGGCGAGTTGAGCTTATTGTCGTTCGCAGCCTGCGGCGGTTCTCGATCGGAATTACCGCTTATTGCGTTAGTGACTTTGCTCAATGTATCTTTGATATTTGAGAAAAATTCTGCCACGTTCAGACCTTCAAACCTCATCAAGTCCGATTAAAAATTAAAATTTAAAAAAGCTAGCCTTTTTAAATTCTTAATTTTTAATTCGACATTTTTTCTTGAATAACACGCTGCCTTGAATTAGTTTTTTTGAATTAAAAACTTTTTAATTCACAACTCTTAATTCAAAACTTTTCTTAAAGCTGCAGAGCTTGGTATTTTTTTGAGAAGTGAATTAGATTTTTTGAATTCAAAATTTTTTAACTCAAACCTCAAAACTCTGCTTAACTCGCATGACCCAGTGCCAAGGCTGCTACCAGCATACCCAAAACCAGGAAAGGCTGAGCACTTGCCTGATATTTAACATCATTTTCCAGGGGATTACGCAAAAAGTACATATCCTGAAAAGTAATTTGGGGAATTATCAGCAGCAGCAGAATGACAGCGTAAAGGTTTTGGTGGATGCTGATCAGGTAGCCTGCAATCCCAGCTTGAAAGATGTCGATCATTAACACGCAAATCCAAGCTGCTGTGCTGATGCCAAACATCACTGGCAAAGATTTTAACCCTAATTGCCGATCGCCTTCGACACTTTTGAAATCGTTGACGATCGCAATTCCCAGCCCTGCCAAACTGTAAAACAGGGTCAAAATCATAATGGTGGGATCTAGTGTACCAAACAAAGCTTGACCAGCCCACCAAGGCAGGGCAATGTAGCTAGCACCCAGGGCATAATTTCCCAACCAGCCATTCTGCTTGAGTTTCAGCGGGGGCGCAGAGTAGATATAAGCTAGAAACGCGCCGCCGAGAGTCAAAACAGTCATTATCGGGAATTCATGACCCGCCCACAAGTCTAAAGCATAAGCCACCCCAATCCCAGCGGCTAATAATACCAAAATTTGCGTTACTACTTGGGGAATCGAGATGATACCGGAGGGAATTGGACGGTAGGGCTCGTTAATGGCGTCGATGTCGCGATCGTAAAAATCGTTCAAAGTTTGAGTGTACCCGGCCAGCAACGGCCCTGACATCAACATACAAGCTGCTGCGATCAAGAAATTCTCTAGGTTCCAAACATAGTTTCCAGAAGACGCCGCCCCGCACACCACACCCCAAATTAAGGGAATCCAGGTAATCGGTTTCATCAATTGCAAGCGAATCTTCCAGATAGAAGTTTCCCCGCTAGCGGCCCCTTTCATGCCCAACAGTTGCCTAGTTTTGGCACTGCGGTTTTCGGTAGCAGCACTTTCCGGTGCAGCTTCTGGGGAGATTTGGGATGGAGGAGAGTCAGACATAATTTGATGTTAGCGGTACTGCTACTATTGTGTCGTTTTGCATTTCAATAATAATTCAGATAGCTTACCACTGATATTTAAGGTATATTCTTGAAAACTTACCCGGGCTTGGAGTTGATGCTAGGGAAAAGTAGGAGTTTCACAATATTTAAATATCATTATTTTTTGTAAATGTCAAGAGGATAAATACTTTTTTTTATAATCTCGCTGAGCCCGCCTTCTGGGGGAGATTTTTGCCAGCAGGTGCATTTAATGTCAATTAGCAGGAGGCGATCGAGTTTTTTGCCATACTACGCTTGAATCATCTCATCTGGCAGAAAATCTGGCAAAAATTCAGAATCTAGAACCTCGACAGCAGTGTAGATACATAATTTCGGAAACGTCTCTACAAGCAATCCAGTTTCAGCACTTGCTTGTTCTGCTGCATCCGCATAGCATTGAGCCAATACCTCTTCAAGATATGGTTTGAGACTGGGGGAATCTTTCAGAGCTTTGCGAATGCGTCTGCGATGTTCGACAATGCTGCCTTTCCAACTACCGCTTCTTTGATCCGGTTGAAATTGCCACTTGAGCAAGTGCAGGAGAATTACCACCAGATTACTCTCTCAACTCCGGCGTTCACTTCGCCCCAAGTCTTCTATTTCTGCAATCAGATTTTCCCAGTCGATGTTTGAATAGTCGCGAACCCGCAACTTTTCCACAGTGGTTTCAATCCATCTCAGGTAATCTGTATCATACAATTTTTGTCGTTCAACTTCTAATTTTGTTGTCATAAGCTGTTCGTGCTAACAACTGAAATTAACAAATATGGCGATAGGAATCAAAAGGCAGTCCCGTCCGCCGCTTGACTTCGACAACTGATTTGTAAGCGCCTTTTCTCTGCCTTTCTCTAACTATTTTTTCCGCAACATATCGATCTAAACCGCTGGAAATTAACTCTTCCGGTGAAAGAATATTTAATCGTTTCCAAGTAAACTGCGATTCTTTTTGATAATTGTAGCTGAAGCAAATCATCGGGGCGATGCGTCTGACGTGACTTTCGGGAACTCCGGCTATTTCTGATAACTCTTCGGCGTGGGTAAAAATGTAGCCTTCGTTTTGCAAAGATTCAATATCGTTGGCGTAGACGATCGGCAAACCCAAGATTCTGACCATATCGTCTTTGGTACACTCGTTAATATCTATTTTGCCGCGCACGTTTGCCAGTTCTTCGGCATTCGTCGCAGTTGCAGGAACCAGTATACCTCTGGGTGCGGTTTTGATCAGATAGCGCTTTTTCAAACTAAAAGCAGTGACAATTTGAGCAATCCACACGATCGTACCCAAATTAGTTGAAGAAGATACCGCTAGTGCTGCTAAAGTAATGGCAACACCCCATCCCATCCAACTACGAATATTTGACTTTTGGCCTGCATAGGCGATCGCCAATCCGCCGAAGTAGGGAATAAAAGCATACCACACCCAGTTGGGAGTTTGACGCAACCAGTATAAATCTTGAGACACTTTAATTTTATCCTTAAATAGCTGTAATCTCACACTTATTTCAATCCCACTTTTTTAATAGAGGGCTTTCTTCTTCCTGACATCCGTTACATCAGTTACATCCCGTACATTGCTCGTTGCCGAACTTCTTTCTTAATTACAATTCTCGCAACAGTTTTTGGCGTTTTTCTTCATATTCTTCGGCGGTAATTGCGCCCATATCGTAAAGTTTCTTCAATTCGCCGATCGCCCCGGTTACATCTTTTGCCGCTCTGAGGGCATACCCCGACGGCAACGTGCCGCCATTGTACTGAACCTGAAAAGCTTGTTCGGACATCAGCAGCAGGCCGATAAAATCGAAAAATGCGATCAGTGACGGAATTAACGTCCAAGAAAATAGCAAGTATAATACCCCTGCTAAGTTGTTGCCCAAATAAAATTTGTGAACTCCGAAACCTCCTACAAAGAAAGCTAACGCAACTGCTACGGTTTTATCTTTTACCATTTTTCCTTTCCCCAGTTTTTTTATTTTCACTTCCGCGATCGACCTTTAAGTATCGACCTTTAACTATCGAGCTAAGTAATCTTACTAATTTTTACTCATTTATTTGGGTTTTTGCGAAACTTAGACATCGCAAAATACAGCAGAACTATACCGGCTTGAGCTTGTAGAATGACCAAGTAGCCTCTCAAGAAATAATTGAGTTCGCTGCCTGAATTGAGAGAAAATATTAAAATGCCCAAGGCTGCGTAGGGTGCGAAACGCATCCAACTCGGCGTTCCCTCTAACTTGTGGCTGTTCAAATTGCTCATTGGGTTTAAGCCTCATCCTAAATTAAAATTTACCTATAAATTAGCCGGATTGTCAACTTCCTTTTGGTACGATCGCCCGGGTCAGTTTCTCAATCATCAGCCGACAAGATATTACTTCCATGTTAAACCCTATTTTTCCGCTAAAGTGAGGGGCCCGGGCGGGGAGATTTGGAGCTGTTGCTGATATTACAGATTAGGGTGAACCCGCCCCTCTAGGAATTCGGGTTATTTTACCGGGCTAGATATAAGGGGCGCACCGAACACCCTAGTGCTGTTTTTGGTAAAAGTCGATCGCCGTGACGATCGCTCTCAAAAAACCTCGATTAATTCACAATTATTAACAACCCCCCGAATTAACTCGCGCCGCCACCCAAAAGAAACAGACTCAGGAGAGTACCGCTGTTCCAAAGACTGTGGAGAAGCATAGGAGCAAGGAGATTGCGCGATCGCGTATACACAAACCCCAAAACCGCACCCAAAGTCGCCAAAGGCAGAATCTCCGAGACGCTCAAGTGAGCCACCGCAAACAAGAAAGCAGAAGCTGCGATCGCTCCCCAAACAGGCAAATAGCGAGTCAGAGAAGGCAGCAGAAAGCCCCGAAACACAATTTCCTCAAAAACCGGAGCGGCGATCGCAGCAGTGCCGAAAAACACCGCCACAGCCACGCTGTCCCTACCTTCGAGAACGATCGGCAAAATCGGATTGCTGCCGCCTTGTCCCTGCCAAAATTGCTGATTGATCAGCGACACCAAAACTACCAAAGGCAAAGCAACAAAATAGCCGCCAAAACCCCACAAAAACCAACTTCCCCGCCAATTAATCCGAAACCAACCTTCCGGCAAAGGCAAAAAAGACTTGACCGAAAAATACAGTACCGAAAGCCCCCCAGCCGACAGCAACAAATAAGTAGCAAAGATATAAAAAGCCTTTTCGCGCGGGTCAAAAGTAGCAGGATTGAGTTTTAAAACAGCCAGAGAAACAGGCAGCAACAAATAGGGAATCAAGATTTGCCCGACAAAGAAAAAGCCGACCACAAGCACCTGCCAAACAATCTCGCCGTCCCAAGGCACATCCCAAGTCAAGTTCGCATTTCGCGCTAACACCGGGCCGGAACCTGCTTTATCTAACTGCTTCCGCTGCAACAACCACTGCGCGGTCAAACCAACCAGCAAAACCGTGCCAATACAAAGTGCGATCGCCGGAACCCCAACTATAATTGCCAACTTTTCTACAGCTTGCTCAGCCGTTGCTTGCTCTGCAGCTTGCAGCGCCACCAGCTCTTTAGAACGTTCTTGCAGCTTGTAAAGTTGAGCTAGAGCGCGATAGCGAAACCACCCATCCAAAGACTTTTGAATGCGCGGCTCGGCATCCGGCAAAAGTTTAGCCGGATTGCTCCAAATTCCCGTTAAAACTTGAGCAGTTACCACCGAAGAATCGTCATCAATTTTAGTTTTGTAGCGCTCAACTAAATTTTTCCAAGTTTGGAGTGCAGCCTCAGTTTTACCACTGCTTACCTGCAAAATTCCCAATCGCAAGTCAAGCTCGTTGAGCAGCGCTGACTGTTGCTCGATCGACTCAGACAAAGCCTTGTTTTGAGCCAAGTTCAGAGTATTATCAGCAGACTTGGAGGCGATGGCAGACTGAATTCCTTTAAATTGTGATTGAGTTGTTTCGAGAGTTTTGCGAGTCGAGTCTCGCGCTTCTTGATATTGCGTCAAAGCCGTATTTAAAGGATCTGCACCGACAATATTGTTGCGCGCCGAACTTAAATTAACACTCTGATTATTTTCTGCCTGCCACTCCGAGGCGTGCAGCAGCAAATTTGTTTGGTAGAGTTCCAGCCGGCTTTGAATTTGCGGCTGATTCCAACTAGCAAGTAAAGATAAACCGACCATGGCGATCGCGATCGCCGTTAAAATACCTAAAATAACCCGCTTCAGTGTCATTCCTGCTTTTCCGTCCCGCGCGAATCCGTGGCTAAATCTTTTCCGTCTTTAATCATAGGTTGTTGCAGACGAGAGTATCCCGACAACTGGTAAAATTTCACTGGCTCATCTTTTTGACTCTCCTCAACAAGACTTACGCCACAAATCCTCGCTCTGCCATGTATGCGTAAGGTTCAAACCTTAGCCCAACGGTGCTTATGGTGCACCCTACAGGAGTAGTGCGGCATAAGCACCCGCGATGTATGAGGTAATATCCGCACGGCGCAACCGCAGCGGGGTAGCAGGCTAAATCTAAAATCTAAAATCTAAAATCTAAAATCGAATGACTCGCATTATCTTAGTCCGTCACGGCAAAAGCACCTACAATCAAGAACGCCGCATCCAAGGCCGCCTCGATAAATCGATTTTGACAGAAGCAGGCCGCAGCGCCGCCCTGCAAGTAGGCGACACACTCAGCAGTATCGCCTTTGATGCCGCCTATACAAGTCCCCTGAAACGAGCCAAAGAAACAGCCGAAATCATCCTATCGCGCTTGACAAATCCGCCACAACTCCAGCCAACTGATAATTTGATGGAAATCGATTTGCCTCTGTGGGAAGGAATGCTCCGCCAAGATGCGATCGACAAATTCCCCGCAGCATATCAGCAGTGGCAAAAACAGCCAGACAAATTTTCCATGAAACTGCCATCTGCTGACGGAGAAATCGAACACTTTCCCGTATTGGCAATTTTTGCTAACGCCCGTCATTTTTGGCAAGAACTTTTATCGCGCCACCAGGACGGCACAATTCTAGTAGTAGGTCACAACGGAATCAACCGCGCTCTCATCGCCACGGCGTCGGAAATTACCCCGGATTACTATCAATCAATTCAACAGTCAAATTGCGGAATTAGCGTCATTAATTTTGGAACTTCCCCTGTCACCAACGACGAACTCGGAGAACCCAAAAAGCAAGTTGCCGTTCAATTAGAATCGATCAATTTAACTTCCCATACCGGAGAAATATTTCCCAAACCGAGGGACGGACACCAAGGCCCGCGATTGTTGCTGGTACGTCACGGCGAAACCGACTGGAATAAAGCCGGTAAATTTCAGGGGCAAATTGACGTACCTCTCAACGATAACGGCCGCGAACAGTCTCGGCGGGCGGCAGAATTTCTCAAGGATGTAAAATTAGATTTTGCGATTAGCAGTTCGATGCTGCGCCCGAAAGAAACTGCGGAAATTATTCTCCAATATCACGGCGGTTTGCAACTAGAACTCCGCGACGAGTTGAGAGAAATCAGCCACGGACTTTGGGAAGGAAAGTTTGAATCAGAAATCGAACAATCCTATCCGGGTTTGCTAGAAGAATGGAAAAAATCTCCTGAAACAGTCCAAATGCCCGAAGGAGAGAATTTGCAGCAAGTTTGGACTCGGGCGATCGCATCTTGGCAAGAAATTGTACATTCTGTTTCTGGTACTGGGATTGTCGTTGCTCACGATGCCATTAACAAAGCTATTCTCTGCCACCTATTCGGTTTGGAACCAGAACATTTCTGGAAGTTCAAACAAGGAAACGGAGCCGTTAGCGTGATTGATTATCCTCACGGCCCCGATGGTTTGCCGGTATTACAAGCGATGAATGTCACCACTCATTTGAGCGACGGCGTTTTTGACAAAACAGCAGCCGGAGCACTCTAATTAGTAAAGTGCTGAGCGCGAACCCGTAGCGGAAGGAACGCCCACCGCTACGGGTTCGCGCCTGAAAAATCTTTGCATTTTGATAACAACCGCGCCCGACGCTTAGGAAGTTCTTAATTCCTGAAACTAATGCGGTGGATTGCTTCTTCCTTCTTCCTGACATCCGTTACATCCGTTACATAATCCGTTGCCGAACTTCCTTCTTCCTTCTGTTATATGAGCCGCGAACTGCTACAAAATGTACGAGTGCTAGATCCAGTTTCAGGGAGCGATCGCATCGCTGATATTCTGATTGCTGAAGGTAATATCAAAGCAGTTGAGGAAAAAATTGCTGAGTTTCCCGCTGACACGGAAGTGCGGGATTGCCAGGGACTGATTTTGGGGCCGGGGTTAACTGATATCTACAGTCACAGCGGAGAACCGGGTTTTGAGGATCGGGAAACCCTGGAATCCTTGATACAGGCTGCGGCGGCTGGCGGTTTTACGCGGCTGGCGATTTTGCCGGATACGTCGCCGCCTGTTGACAATTTGGCCGGTTTAGCTTTGTTGCAGCAACATATCCGCAATTTGTCGCCGGGGCTGCCCCGCTTGTATGTTTGGGGCGCGCTGACAGCGGGCGTTAAAGGGCAGCAGATGGCCGAGTTGGGCGAGCTGGCCTCCTATGCAGTGGTAGGTTTTGCGGACGGTTTGCCACTTTCTAATCCGGCTCTGGTGAGGCGTTTGCTGGAGTATATCAAGCCTTTGGGCAAGTCTGTGGCTTTGTGGCCGTGCGATCGAACTTTGGCAGGAAAGGGCGCGGCGCGGGAGGGTGCGGTGTCGGTGCGGTTGGGTTTACCAGGAATTCCGGCGAGTGCGGAAACTTCGGCTTTGGCGGCAATCCTGGAGTTGGTGGCATCTGCGGGCACTCCGGTACACATTATGCGCGTTTCTACAGCGCGCAGCGTGGAATTGATTCGAGATGCGAAGGCGCGGGGTTTGCCGGTGACTGCGAGTGTGACTTGGATGCACTTGCTGTTGAATGTCGGGGCAATTTCAGGAAACTCTAAAGATTCCAGCGGCAGAAATGCTCTGACTGCTTCGTTGGCCTACGATCCGAATTTACACCTAGAACCGCCGTTGGGCAATCTCAGCGACCAATTAGCGTTGATTCAAGCTGTGAAAGATGGCGTAATTGATGCGATCGCGATCGACCACAAGTCGCATACTTATGAGGAGAAAACTGTGGCTTTTGCTGATAGTCCCCCCGGGGCGATCGGCTTGGAATTAGCTTTGCCTTTACTGTGGCACGGACTAGTAGAAACTGGCGAGTTTTCGGCTTTGGAACTGTGGCGAGTTTTGAGTACCAGGCCGGCCGTTTGTCTGGGGCAAACGCCCGCCACGGTTGCAGCGGGAGTCTCTGCTGAGCTGATTTTGTTCGACCCGGATATGAGTTGGACTGTTGACGGGCAAAGTCTGAAGTCGCGATCGGCAAATACGCCTTGGTTGGGACAGCAATTAGCAGGAAAAGTTGTACAAACCTGGATTAATTGATTCTTGCGATTGAAATTCATCTGTTGTAGAACAGGCATCTTGCCTGTTTCTCAAAGTAGAACAAAAGTAGAACAGGCATCTTGCCTGTTTCTGGGACTGCTGCATGAGGTGACTCATAAGACAAGATAAATACATGATTGCTGCTTTTGATTCGTGGAATTCCCCACCGCTAGACTTGACATTGGAGCAGGGCGAAATTCATGTTTGGCGCGTCTCTCTGGCTCAAACAGAATCTTGCTTGCAGAGTTTACAAGAGACTCTCTCTACCGACGAGCGGACAAAAGCGGAGGGTTTTCACTTTCCAAAAGATCGATCGCAATTTATTGTAAGTCGTGGCGCGCTGAGAGCAATTCTGAGTCGCTATCTTAACATAAATTCTCACATTTTGCGCTTTGACTACAATCCCTACGGCAAACCTTCTCTCATCGCCGCCCAAGGTGGAAATACGCTCCGTTTCAATTTGTCTCACTCAGGGAACATGGCTCTAATTGCGATTACCAAAAATCGAGATATTGGTGTCGATATTGAAGGCATAAATCCCAAATTTCCTAGCCTAGAAATTGCTGAAAAGTTTTTTTCACCCTTAGAACACTCTGTGTTGCGTTCGCTCCCAGAACATCTCCAACCCCGCGCTTTTTTTACCTGCTGGACTCGCAAAGAAGCCTACATTAAAGCAGTCGGGAAAGGACTTTCTATTCCCCTGAATCAGTTTGATGTCAGCCTCGCACCAGGAGAACCAGCAGCGCTGTTAAATGTTGAAGAAAACCCCGAAGAAGCATCGAGATGGTCTTTAATTGAATTAATTCCCAGTTCAGATATGGTGGCGGCTGTTGCGGTTGCAGGAGATTGCTGGAAACTTCATTGTTGGGAGTGGACAGCGGAGTTTTGATTTATACTGAGATGTTGCAGCATTCTCAATAAGCTGTTCTACATTTAAATTGTCTGTTAAAAAACAATCAATGTCTTGTGGGGTGGGCGTCCCGCCCGCCCTGAATATACAATTTAAATGCGCGACAGCTTAAGCTTTTTATGAACAGGCAAGATGCCTGTTCCACAAGAAAATTCACTCTTTGTGGAACAGGCATCTTGCCTGTTAAGCGAGAATGTTGCAAGATGTGAGTTTATACCGATCGCCAAAGGTAAAAGATAACGGCAACGGTCGCTACAATAGGTCTACTGGTTGAGCCTTCAAGCTCTTGCATTGCAAACCCTACATAGACCAATCAGGACACAACAATGTTGTGTCCCTACGTTTATTCGACTGCAACTTGCCACCCTACAACTGATTTAAAAATTCAACCAAATCGATAGCCGAAGCCGCGTACCGTAATGATATATTCCGGTTGGCCCGGATCTATTTCCAACTTTTCGCGTAGCCAGCGGATGTGAACGTCAACTGTTTTGCTGTCTCCGATAAAATCTTGACCCCAAATTTTTTCCAGCAACTGATCGCGAGACCAAACTCGCCGGGGATAACTCATAAATAGTTCTAGTAAGCGAAACTGTTTAGGAGAAAATTTCACTTCCAGACCGCGAACCAACACCCGGCACTCTTCAGGATACAGACTTATGCTCTTATATTGCAGCATCCTCGGTTCCGGTAACCTACCCAGACGCTGGCGTCGCATCAGCGCCCGACACCTAGCGATAAACTCCCGCATTCCAAAAGGCTTTGTCAGATAATCATCCGATCCGGCTTCTAGGTAAAAAGCGCAATTGTTGGCACTTCCTCTAGCACCGATAATCAAAATAGGGACCGGATTTCCTTGATGCCGTAACATTCGACACAGATCCAAACCGTTAATTGAATCCATAATTAACAGGTTGAAGGCAAATTCACCGTGGTATGACGAAGAAGCCTGTACAGAAGGCAGAGCGTTGCGCCCGTCGTTAGTAACCACCACCTCGTAGCCCTGTTCTTTAAGGGCTAAAGCTAGCATTTCCCGCAACAGGTCTTCACCTTCCAATAACAAGATGCGGCCGGCTTGTCCAACAGCCAACCTTGAAGGACTTTCGCTTAATTCAGCAGAAGACATAAATATCAGTGGGAGTGATGTTTGTATGTGGCTAGCGCGAGGTACCTTCTTCAGTAGCTGAGGTACTCTCGCGCTGCGATCGCTTGTACGAAGGATCGCCATTTGTTCGATCGCTTAGAATCTTTCGCCAGCCCATCCCACAGACACGCGCTCGACCTTTGCTACTTGCTCATGCAAGGAATACAGCCGTAGAGCAGTTGCCGGAACCGCGCTGTCTGCCTGCGTCCAGGCCACAGAAGTCTGGTCATTTTTCGGGGTCGGTGTTAATTTCATAAAACATTGCCCGCTGTTAATTGACCACGTAACACCCAATCTAGAGGGATATGCTTGTTATACTACTCTTAAAAGGTTATGAAAAGGTAAAGTTTTGGCCATCAAGTGGTTAAATTATTAACGTTAAGTAATATAACGGTAAAGTTGCGATCGCACTGTAGAGCTTTTTTTAAGAATACAATAATAAGTTTGTCCAAATTCCTTTTTTTCCCTGTCGGCTACGATCGACGATAGCAAGTAAAAATTCTGTAGACTGCCTATCATGTTGCTGCATTTGAGTACCTGGGCCGAGGTAGAAGCTTATCTCGAAAGCTCCCGAGGCATAATTATCCCGATCGGCTCCACCGAACAGCATGGGCCCACCGGCTTGATCGGGACTGACGCCATTGCTGCCAAGGCGATCGCCCGCGGTGTCGGCGAAGCTGCCAATGCCTTAATCGGCCCGACAATTAATGTAGGGATGGCCTTGCACCACACCAGCTTTCCCGGCACAATCAGCCTCCGACCGCAGACGCTGATACTCGTAATCAGAGATTATATCACATCTTTGGCAAAAGCGGGATTTGAGAAATATTTCTTCATCAACGGTCACGGGGGCAACATTGCTACCATGAAAGCAGCATTTTCCGAGACTTACGCGCATTTGTCTGACTTAAATTTACCGAATGCCGATCGAATCCAGTGTCAAATCGGCAACTGGTTCATGTGCGGTTCAGTCTACAAACTAGCAAAAGAATTATACGGAAACCAAGAAGGTTCCCACGCCACCCCCAGCGAAGTCGCCTTAACCCAGTACCTTTATCCAGAAGCAATCAAGCAAGCTCCGCTTTCGGAAGAAGTCGCTTCCGGGCACAAAATTTTCGGTGCTGCTGACTTCCGCCGCCGATTTCCCGACGGCAGAATGGGTTCAAATCCGGGCTTAGCAACCCCCGAACACGGTCAGCAGTTTTACGAATTAGCAGTCAAAGAATTGACTAATAATTATCTGGAGTTTTTAAGTTCCGATTAACATTTTTTATTCTCGTTACCAGGCTCTTCCTGGTAATGAGAATAAATCTCAAGCTCTTCTATATTTTACGATTATGAGTGAGTCAGAAACATGATATTTCATCTGTCTGAGAAAGGCTATATCTCCCGATTAATCAATCGGGAGAATATCAAAACTATTCCAAAATCCAAGGAGTTAAAGAAGGTGTCCAAGCACTCAATTCTTCTTCCTTGAACCAGAGACTAATTTCCTGCTGGGCAGTTTCCACAGCATCAGAACCATGAATAATATTGCGGCCGACATTCACAGCCAAATCGCCGCGAATTGTCCCCGGTTCTGAATTCAGAGGATTTGTTGCGCCAATCATTTTCCTCGCCGAGGCCACAACGCCGTCGCCTTCCCACACCATCGCCACAATCGGCCCGGAAGTGATGAAGTCTACTAGCCCCGCAAAAAAGGGTCTTTCTTTGTGTACGCCATAATGCTGTTCGGCAAGTTCGCGACTCGCCGTCATTAGCTTCATACCAACTAGCTTAAAGCCCTTGGCTTCAAAACGACCGATAATTTCGCCGACGAGTCCGCGCTGTACGCCGTCGGGCTTAATCGCTAAAAAAGTCCGTTCCAAGATTAACTCCTATAATTGTGTTAACTGATCCAAAAGATAGAGTAACTCAGAACGCACCTAAAGGCAATTCTGAGAATGGGAAATTGTCATTTGGAGACTTATGGTCGCAGGAAGAAGAAAGAAGGAATAAGAAGAGGGAAGAGAAAAGAGGGAATAACCAATAAAAGCAAGGGTTAAAGAAACCGGGTTTCTCATAAAAATTTTTGTTGAGCAGCTATGAATCTCCGAAGAAACCTGGTTTCGAGACTCCTATGCGTCTAGGACTGATTTGCAGGGAGCATCGCGATTTTGTAAACAGCATTTTTTAGCAGTTCGAGCAGAATGCTCATTTGCCTATATTAAGTTAATCTGCCTTTAAATTACCTGTAAACAAATAATTACACTCTTGTGGGGCCGCTTTGAGCAAGGCCCGAAATATGCAATTTAAATGTAGAACATTTTATCTATAGGGAACAAGATGATCGAACTTCTGGGACAATATGATACAAGTCACAATTTCCTGTGACTGCAAACACTCTTACCTATGATATAAAATACAAATATGTATGATAATAAACACAATAATTTAGGCTCGAAAATATAGATAATTAACAGAGATATGAAGACTATCTTGACAACAACGATTCAGGCGAAAAAAGTATGAAATCCATTGTAGCATTCATTGAACACAAAAAGCAAGAGTTTGCAAAATTGCCATTGTTTGACTTTCTAGCCAAGAAACACATTCACGCGAATCAACGACTAATTTTTGCACCTGTACTGGCTCCTTTGGCTGTGGGATTGAGCGATTTAAATAAATATGTATTGCGAGAATCTTCTAGTAATAGCAAAGTTCAGGAACTAATTAATAAATATACTTATAAAAAAAACTATTACTGGCACGACTATCTAGAATACCTAGAGGAACTAGGCTTAAACCAATTAATGAGTTACGGCGACTTCAGACTGCTTTGGGGTGAAGAAACTAAAAAAACTCGATCGCTCTGTTCAGTGCTTGAACGCTACGCTTGGAAAGCCTCTCCCATTGAGAAACTGGTGTTAGTGGAAGTCCTCGAAGGAACGGCAAAAGTTTTTTTTGAAGCGGCGCTTGCAGTGGTAATGGAATTACAGCAAGTTACCGAAAAAGAATATGTTTATTTTGGAGGAGGTTATGGGGGTTTAGACAATTATCACCTTTTAAACACGCCAGAGATGTTGGAAGTTTTAGCAGAGATCAAACTTACTAATGCGGAATGCCAAGCAGCTTTAGAATTAGCACAAAATGTATTTGAACTGTTTACAGAAGCGATGAACGAGCTGTTCCGACACAGCCAAACACATTCTTGCAAGACTGTGCTGCAAATATCCTCAATTTCTGCCTTCGCTCATTGCCCGATCGACTGTCTCGATATTTGTTAGTTTAAACAATCACTAAATTATCTCGGTGTACCGCCGTTTCTACGCCTGCATAGCCTAAAATCTCAGCAATTTTCTCTGACTTGCAGCCCTGGATTTGTCTCAATTCTAAACTGCTATAATTCACAAGTCCTCTAGCAATTTGCTTACCGGCTGCGTCGCACAACTGCACGGAATCATCAGCTTGAAATTCTCCTTCTACTTGAGCAATACCCGCCGCTAAAAGCGATTTTCCCCCGTGGGAAATTGCCTTGACAGCACCCGCATCTAAATATAGTTTTCCTGCCGGAATTAGCACGTTAGCTATCCAGTGTTTGCGAGCGTTTACAGGGCGCGGTTGAGGCTCGAATTGAGTGCCGATCGACTCTCCGTTAAGTATTTTCTCGATATTACCAGGAAAGCAGCCGTCAGTGATCACTGTCCGCACTCCCGATGCAGTTGCTATTCTCGCCGCTTCTATTTTGGTCACCATACCGCCGGTTCCCCAACCACTGCGGGAATCTCCTGTTTGCACCTGAAATTCTGTTAGCTGTGCCATACTTTGGACTAGGGTGATCGGCTGGGCGTCGGGATTGCTGCGCGGATCGGCGGAATACAGCCGATCGACATCTGTGAGCACAAACAACCAATCTGCTTCTACCAAACTCGCCACCAGCGCCGAAAGCGTGTCGTTATCGCCAAATTTGAGCTCGTCTACCGCTACTGTATCGTTTTCATTGACGATCGGAATCACGCCCAACCTGAGCAGTTGCCCAAAAGTATTGCAGGCGTTAACATAACCATTACGCTGCACTAAATCACCCCTGGTGAGCAATACTTGAGCGATCGGCTGTTGCAAAGTAGTAAACAAGTCATCGTACACCCGCATCAGCCGCCCTTGGCCCACAGCCGCCACCGCCTGTTTCAGAGCAATGTTTCGCGGGCGTTCCGTCAAACCCAAGCGCGCGCAGCCAACCCCAACCGCACCCGAAGAAACCAAAACTACTCGATGACCTTGCTGCCGCAAATCAGCTAAAATTTCGACCAATGCAGCAATAGTTGAAAGAGCTAAGTTTCCTGTAGTCGATCGAGTCAGAGTCGAAGTTCCTATTTTAACAACAATAGTTTTAGTCTGTTGTTTGTTGACTGTTGACTGTTGACTGTTGTCTGTTGCCATTAGTTACCAATTCCCCCTAATTACCAATTCCCAATGCCCCATGCCCCATGCCCAATTCCCGATGCCCATTTTTAATCTTTAATTTTCAGAGAAGCCCCCAAAGCTTGAGAAACCCAAACTTCAAAAGAGCGCACCGGATACTTGCGAAGCGCATACCCAGCATCTACCATTGGTTCCACTAAAATAGTGAACATACCCAAACGATTGCCTGCTAAAACATCAGTAAAAAGCCGATCGCCCACCATCGCCACTTGTTCCACAGGCAAATTCATCGCATTAATAGCCTTTCGCAACTTGCGGCGCGACGGCTTAGCCGCACCCGTAATGTATGGTAGATTCAAAGACTCAGCAATCCGACCGATCCGAGTTTGACTTAAATTATTGCTTGCCAACCATAGCGATACTACGGGTTTAATTTCTTCCACCCACAGGGTGAGTTCAGGAGAAGCATTCATTGCTGTAATGGGAACGAGAGTTTCGTCCACATCCAAAACTAATCCTTTAATATTATATTGGTGAAGAATATCAACCGTTAATTTCATGACTGAATCGCCTAGAACTAAGTCAGGCTGTAGTATTTTACCCCAAGTCATAATGATTTTAGATTTTAGGTTTTAGATTGAGAAATAAGAAATTGGAAGTTAAAAATTAAAAAAGTAAAAAATCAAAAGTGAATAATTATTGCTTGTCCTTTGTTACTTTTGACTTTTTACTTTTTTATTAGTCATTGCCAATCTATGGATTCGATCGCACTTGTCGGTCAACTTTAGCAATCGCAGCATCGTGTTCCGCCTGCGTGCGGCTAAAAATGTGAGTGCCGTCGTATCGAGCCATAAAATACAGATATTCTGTCTTTTCCGGAGTCACAGCCGCTTCCAGACTTGCTATTCCCGGAGATGCGATCGGAGTTGGGGGTAGCCCTGGATTTATATAAGTATTGTAAGGAGAAGGCGTTTCTACTTGCTTAAAAGTCAGAGGCTTTTCCTTAGTTTGCCTAATGCCGAGGGCGTATTCAACTGTCGGGTCAGAACCCAAGGGCATACCCTTTTTCAGACGGTTGTTGAACACTCCAGAAATGCGGTTCCGCTCGGAAGCAACCACAGCTTCTTTTTCTACAATACTCGCCAAAGTCACCCATTCTTTGAGAGAAAGCTTCGTATTATTCTGATTTTTTTGATATATCGGCAAAGCTGTCTGCTCGAAACGGGTGAGCATTTGTGTGATCGCAGCTTGAGGAGTAATTCTATCGCCGTCTAGCTGATAAGTATCCGGGTACAAAAAACCTTCCAAATGAGGCAATCCGCTCGGCAGCCAAGGGTATTGAGCGTAAGGAATTTGACTCGCGGCCGCCATAAACTCCTTAGCGGGGAAAAAACCTTGCGCTTCAAAATAAGCGCTCATTTGTTGCAGCGACCATCCTTCTGGAATCGTGAAACTCTGCTGTACGACTTCGCCCTTCCAAATTTTGTCAGCAACTGCACTCAGAGGCTGAGTCGGCGACAGTTGGTAAGTTCCTGCTTGAAAACCTCCCTCGCGATTTTGCATAGTCAGCCAGCGGGCCCACATATTCCATGCCGAGCTCGATCGAATCAACCCCGCAGCCTCTAAATCCCGCCCGATTTTTTGACTGGGAGTACCCTCCGGGATTTGGATCAAAACAGCAGCATCCTCTGGCGGATTCCCCGATGAGGATGTGATTTTAGGCGGCGCCGAAGCCCAGCTCCACCAAGCCCAGCCCTGCCAAGCGCAAACCCCCCAGATTGCCGGCAACAACGCCAGATAAAACAACCATTTAGAGACTTGCGGAGTTCCTTTTCGGCCCTCGCGCGCGCTGCCTTTTGTCATTTGTTCTTTATTCATAGTCCGTTGTCCTGGATAAGCGGCGGTTAACTAGCGACTAATGACTGATGACCTGCGATTGATGACCGAAAAGTTACGAATACAAGCCTTTTAAAAGACCCAATTCACGCGGCCCCATTCAAAAGCCCGATCGCGAAGGCAGAAGCAGCCATCTCGAAAAAGTTTAATCGGGCGAGCAGTTTACTTTTTTATAAAATAGTAAAAAATTCTGCTTTTTGCCATCAGGCCTTGTGCCTGCAATTAATATCTAATCAAGCTCGTCAAAGAACTGGTCTTCCAGCATAGGTAACATCGGTTCCAGCCTTTGGAACTCTTCTTCCGAGAGCAATTCTGGCTTGCCGTCGTCATTCATTCTAGCCAAGATAAAGAACGGGTCTAGAGGCGTATAAATCGCATATTCCTGTTCTTCGTAATAGAAGCTGGTCAGCCACATCAGTTCCTCAAACTCGGACTCCTCATCTGGATCGACATCGGATGCCATATCCTCTTCGGGAAATTCCGGCAATTCGCCAACGACAGTCAGCGTCACCGCCGTGCGTCGGAGTGTCAAGTTCTGCTCTTGCAGAACAACTTTAGCGGTATCAAAAATTTTGTCAATTTCGGTTTCGTCTTCTACAGGAATTGCTGCTTCGTCGTTATCGTCTCCGTGCCAGGTAAAAATTTCTACTGGCGAGTCAATTGGAAGCAGCAAAGCGTATTCTTGACCTTCTAGGTTCATAGAATATTCTATGTTGCAAGTCAGCGATCGCCCAACTTCATCCGTCAGGGTGACGGACTCTTCGTTGGAATTGCCATTCTCTTTTTTGCGGTATGGGGATGAGGACATCGCGTGTATCTTAGTTTTCCGTCAATAATTCAGTAACGTTGGCTTGACAATTGGGAATTTTCGTGGCGATATTCTGGCTAAGTGGGCGATCGCCAGTCCACAAGCTTAAACCGCGAGACTCGCTGCCTTTTTCACAGGCGAGGAGTGCAGCGTTTAAATCTCAGTCGAGTCAGCAACCGACACTGAGGACAAATCACGATTTTGTGCTTCTTCACTACCGAGGGTACAGCAGAATTTTCTCCAGTTTGTCAAGGGTTACAGGTGTGCGTAGCAAACTTGCACAACCAGGATATCACGCCTCTGTTACAAGCTATCAAGGATTGGGAAGGGCGGAGATTTTTTGCCTCCGCTCGTCTAGCCACTGCTGCAAAATCAGGGCCGCTGCTTTGCGATCAATCGAACCCTTATTATTTTGCGACGGCGAAATCCCTGAAGCTTTCATCAATTCCTCTGCCTCAACCGAAGTCAGGCGCTCGTCCACGTACTCTAGGGGGAGCTCTAAGGCTGCGGCGATGCGATTCGCATATTTCTGCACCTGTCGGGCTTGAGCACCCAATTCTCCGCTCAGGGAGTAGGGCAAGCCTGCCACCAAAATTTCCACTCTCCGCTCTCGCACGAGTTCTCGGAGATAAGCTACGTCTCGCTCGAAGGACGATCGTACCAGTGTTGTAATGCCCGTAGCTATTAAACCAGTGCCGTCACACCCGGCGATGCCGACTCGTTTGAGACCGATATCTAATCCCAGAGCTGAAATCCATAATTTATCGTTGGACATTATCAATCAATTTTAGATTTTAGATTTTATATTTTAGATTTACTTACTTTGTTACCGGACTTTTTTTAACGAACCGCGAAGACGCGAAGAAAGAAGAGAAGAAATCAAGAAGAAAATAGGTAATCTTAAGTTGATATCAATCTAAAGCAGAAGAAATATTTGGGAAAGATGACAGAAAAAAAGTAATTTATTGGATAATTAATTCTCTTTTTTTCTGCCTTCTACCTTTTACCTTCTGCTTTCACTTATTAAGAATTGAGTTCTCCCGGCCAGCCACCGTCAAGAGGCAACTCTGGCAGATTTAAAGGCAAAATGCTGCTGCCATCAGTTGCTGCTGATTCGGAATTCGGGAAGTTCAAGGGGTTAACTTGATTCGTTTGGCTGTTTCCTGAGTCAGTCAAGAGCGGTTTTATCTCCGAGGATGCGGGCCCTGCTGCTGCTTCCCCAGCCATCGGGCCGAGCCAGGACATCCGGCCCGGTACGGGTTTGCGAGTTGGCTGGAAGCTTTGCAGCATTTCTGATAGCTGGAGTCCTTCGAGAGAGACCAACTTGGACTCGCGCAATTTGTGCCACACCGATCGAGACATCAGCAAACTGTGTTCCACGCGCACTGCTCCACATTGCTCTAAATAAGCTTCGCGTTCCGGCTGATAGTCAGCGGAAGCCAGTTGCAGGCTTTGAACTGGGAAATCTTGAACAAGGCGCGCCATCTGGGACAGCAGTTCTGGGTAAAGCCAAGTGTAGGCCGGGTGTACAGTCAACTGGGCGACGTGCGGTTGCTGGCCGTTGCGAGATAGCTGCACCTGAAAATAGCCGATCGCGGCTTTGCGCTGCGGTTCAAACACGTAGCCGCTGACTACCTCGGTTTTGCCCAGCCACTGTCTGACACCTTCGACTAAAGCGCCCAAAAAACTGGTTTTGAAATCTTGAAGGTGGCGATCGAATACTTGGCGCACCAGCGGCGGCATAGACGCCGTATCCAGTTGGTAGAGCAACTGAGCGTCTGCGTTGCTGACGGGCAGCAGGTTGGGCAAATCTGGCGTCGAGGAAGCCATTTCTTGCAGGCGTTCTGGGGCGATCGTCCAGTAAGTCATCTGGGCCAAAGGCTGAAACCCGTTTTGCCGATACAAAGCCAAGGAAGTTTTGTCGCCGACATTCACTTCCAACAGCCACGTCCGCGCCTCCCAGACTGCCTCAAAGCAGTACCGCAGCAGCATGGAACCAATTCCTTTGCTGCGGGCTTCCGGGTCTACTCCTATGCGATCGATCCGCCAAGTGCTGCGGGTGCGGTTGAAAGGAGAAATCTGAATTATGCCCTTAACGCTCCCCTCTTCTTCGGCAACGTGGGCACGGAACAGGGACTGACAAGGGTTGGGAAACAAGCTAAAAATCTTTAGTAGTCCGTACCAGCGACGAATCTGCTGCAACTTTCTACCTAGTACCACGTCGCAGCTTCCGCCCTTGCTGTTTTCTGGCTCTTCGGCTGTTTCCGCGCACAGTTGTTCCATCACCTCGATGTCGCGATACTGAAACGGGCGAATCACAACCTGGTTTTGGTTTTGGGAGGGAAATGAAGTCATAGCATAAAAGTGGAGAATGGAAATTTAAAAATAAAAATTCAGAAAGGGGAAGAGTTAGAGAAGTTTTGAGTTGTGAATGGGTAAATTTTGAGTTCAAAACTTATAACTTTTGATTCTTCTCCCTTTCTTGCGCGATCGAAAATTAAAAATTTCAAATCATCTTTTTGAATTTTTAATTTTCTGTTTTCAACTCAAGATTTTTGTGGCAGAGGTCGGATTACAACGACCGGTGTGCGCTCGTCACCATTCCCGGCGGGGTTGCTTCGCAAGGCTTGCTCTAAGAATGTTACCGATAAATCGGAGGTCGCTGCTAATATCTTAACTGCTTTCAAGTCATTAGCGTCTACGATCGCCGCGGCAAGTCCGGTTTCTCGTTGAATTTCTTCTACAACTTGCTGGGGATTGTCCGGGCCTAGGACAATAAATTGGTCGAAGGGAGGCAAAGTCCCGGTAACGTCGTCGATCAGCCTGGCTTGTTCCCCTGCTAGTTGGTAAAAGACTCCCGGTTTGCCAAATATTTTGGCCACAGCGCCGATCGCAAAAGCTGTTACTACGCGCCAAGGGCCGACTACATCAACCAACGTCTGCATTCCGCAAGCCGTGGCCAAACTCGACGTGGGCAAGAAAAACAAACACACTCGCTTTGCCGCCCATCCGGGTTTGACTTCGCTGGGATGGCGGTAGCGTCCCTGCATCAAAGCTAGGGGAGTTTCTGCCAAGGCGACAATATCGCCTTTCTGGGCGCGCGGCAGCACGTACCGCTTGACTATTTCGACTGGATTGTCCAATTCCGCCAGTATGTGAGTGCGAATCGGCAAGACTTCTGCAACTCCGACATTTCTGGCGATGGGTACGGTGTCCGAGTTGGGAAATTGCAGGGGAACTACTACGTTACGGACTTTGGGGATGCGGCCACTTGGGCCGTAGGTGACGAAGTGTACTTGCACCCAAGCCGACTGCAATTTGGTTAAATCTTGCCCTTGAATGTCTACAGAAACTTTAATTTTCGTGGTTTTTTGGGCTTTAACAATATAGCCGAACCAGTAATCGTCTGCTCTGGCTGCTGCCTCTTTGTGGCAAGGAATCACCTTTGTCTCGGAGGTAACGCCATCCAAACTTCCGTCTGATAGCAGTTTCACCTGTGCCCGCACTTCCGGCAACATAATCTCAAAGCGCTGTGTCAGGTTGCGGAACTCCATTTCCCCCACCAAAAGATAGCGGTTGGGTTCCGAGATGGCTAAGTGCCATTCTCCGGCTGTTAGTTCTAGTTTATTTGCACTCCCAGTCCGGCGATAGTTCAACTCTAGGCCCAATCCGCCCAATGCTAGCAGCGAACCGGCTGCTGCGATTCCTGTTGCTAAAGTCTCAATCACTCTAATTACCGCCAATAATATTTTGTGTTTACTGTAGTCGATCTCTGTCACTTCGAGCGACGATCCGGTAGTAATTGAAGTTTTGGGGGTTGTTGGGGGCGATCAAACTTATGCCCAATTACACGTAAGTGCGATCGCCTCTGGTGGCTAAAGCGGTCAAGTTGCTGTTCAAAGAGCTCTCCTCGTGAGTTAGATCACTCCAAAATCTGGCGTTGCTTAATCAGGGTATGAAAAAATCAGTTGAAAATCCCGAAGCTTTGTGGATACTGGTTTCTATGACTTGCATATTTAGCCTTTCAGACCGTAAATCAGCAACGTCTACAAAACAAATCAGTTAATTAAATCATTTATTATGATATTTTTTAAATATAAAATATATTCTTATTGTTTTTAAACGTTAATTTATAATTGACAATCCACTACTTATTAAGCATTTACATTTGTAATTATAAAAGATATTTAATAAACATTTCTTAGTTGTAGATATAAATAGCTAATATCTTAATAACTCTGTATACATGAGTTATTTTCGCCCGTTGTCTGTCCATCGTCCGTTGTCTATCCATCGCTCGTTGTCTGTCAATCGTCAAAATATCTCAAATGGGTTCAAAAGAACCGCTATTGACAGGATCTTCCTTTATATCTTGCCCTTTTTGTCAAGTACGATTTATACCAAATTAGATGAGCTTACCCTGCGAGCCGCTACCGCGCTAGCGGTCAGTACCTTTAAGAATCTACTTCTTAAGTAACAGTCAAAATCTAGTTCTTAGGCAGTAGATTTTCTGATAAGTAAATAGTTAGTCTAGTGAATGTAGTAGTAATACCCAAGCATATCTATGACTGATAATAAGCAGCCTTTTAACCAGCCTGAAGCCAATCGTGACTCCCACGAAAAGAATGTTGACAATAGCGAGAACCTGCAACTTCAGGCTCAGACTAACGAAAATTCAGAATCAAAGGAAGATCAATCATCAGGCTCAGGCCTTGGTGCGAGGATAGCTGGAGCAGCAGTCGGTGGTATACTCGGTGCTCGCTCTGGAGGCATTGTTGGTGCTGTAGCAGGCTCAGTTGCTGGCGCTATGATTGGTAAAGGTACTGCTGATACTGTTAACCGTGCTGTAGATAATTTAGGGGATGCAGCACACGCTGTAGCAGACGGTATTACACACACTGTAGAAGAGCTAGGGACAGTAGTAAAGGAAACTGCTGAGGAAGTTAAACCATCTATCAAAGCTACAGCAGAAGCAGTCAAAGAGACTGTTGAGGAAACTAAGCCTTCGATTAAAGGTATAGCCGAATCTGTCAATGAGACAGTTAGGGAAGCCAAGCCTTCTGTAGTAGATGCAGTCAAGAGTGCATCCGAGGAAGTCAAACCTACGATTAGAGAAGTAAAAGATTCAGTCAAGCAGACAGTCGAAGGTGTTAAGCCTTCTATACAAAGTGCAGCGGACTCTATTAAGAGTACGGCTGATGAAGTTAAGCCTTCTGCCAAAGCTGTAGCTCAAGAAATTGAGGGGGCAACTAAGGAGTTTAGATCGACTGTAAAAGATACAGCCAAGGCAGTTGAGCCATCTATAAAAAGTGCAGCCGAATCGCTTCAGTCATCTGGCAAGAGTGCAGCCGAATCAATCAAGTCATCTGCTCAAAGCGCAGCCGAATCTGCTAAAGGTGCAGCGCAGGATGTTAAGTCATCTGCCCAAAATGCAGCCCAATCTGCTAAAGGTGCAGCGCAGGATGTTAAGCAGGATGTTAAGTCATCTGCCCAAAATGCAACCCCATATCCTCAAGGTGCAGCGCATGATTTAAAATCATCTGCCCAAAATGCAGCCGAATCTGCTAAACCTCCAGTGCCTGATTTTAGGTCCTCTGCCCAAAATGCAACCCCATATCCTCAAGGTGCAGCGCATGATTTAAAATCATCTGCCCAAAATGCAGCCGAATC
>NZ_JAUBPR010000002.1:0-6843 GCF_036700845.1 Microcoleus sp. S13_C5 | reverse complement strand
TGCTAAACGTGCAGCGCACGATGTTAAGTCATCTGCCCAATATCTAGCCGAATCCGCCGAGGAAAATAAGGATAGTGATCTTCACATCTCCGGCAGTCCTGAACTCAAGGACAAAGTGGTCATTAATGACAAGAGAATCATTAAGGACTAGGTAAAGTAAGGACTTAACTCAAGCTTGTTAAAGCTAGCGCTAAGAGAGTTTAACAGAGAGTGGATCTGAGAAAAGAGTCCACTCTTTTCTGTGTAGGAAGAATACGATCGCCTAGGGTTTAATGGGCAGTCTATTTATTGAGGAACTCTCCCCCTGAACAAGGAGAGATTCCGTTCATAGTTCATAATAGGTTGTAGCCATTTGCCGTAACTGCTCACGCCAACCAAGTTGGCGTGAGCAGTTACACTTTAACTCAGAGCGCGCCACTTAATATTTCCTTATATAATTATGAATTTTTCCACCGACTTACTTAGAGGGAAACTTTGTTTGGCGCTAAAATTGTTAAGGCTTTGATTGTTGTGCCTCTTCCGGGCGAAGATGGGGAAATATTTGTGTTGGAACGCGAACAATTGCTCGACTACTGGCAGAAGAGGTGAAAACGGCTAAAGTTTCTGGTAGAAAAAGCTGCTTGATAAATCGAGAAATAGTTAGGGTCAAGCTGAGGTAGTCGGTTCAACCCCTAACTATTTAATTTTAATATCCAATTTGCAAAGTCACCGATGCTTCTACCTGCTGTTCTCCTCCTACCACAGGCGTTGCAGCGTCAGCAGCAGCCATGCGAGGAGCAGCCAATTGCCGATACATTGGAGGTGGCGCGATCGCACCGTTGACTTGAATGCCCAGAATCTCTCCCCGCTTCAGGTTGAGCGCGCTAAAGACTGCATCCGCTTGCGCTTGAGCCTCTTGAGTTGCTTTTTTGAGTGCTTGTTTTTGAGCTTGTTCGATCGCACTTTCGGCGGCGGCAAAACTCACACCGTCGATGCGTGTGGCTCCTGCATTCACCGCATCGTCGAGCAAAGTGCCGGCAGATGCAGTATTAATCCGAAAACTGACTGTATTTGTCGCCGTATAGCCAGTCAAGCGCTGCTGGTTGTTTTCGTAGCTGTAAGTCGGGCTGAGGGTGATGCCGGCAGTTTCGAGTTTTTCGACTTGGCGCGATCGCAGCAACTCTACCACAGCAGACGATCGCCTCGCCGCTTCCTGCTGCACCTCGGCCGCCGTTTTCCCCTGCACCTCAACCCCCAGCCGCACTTGCGTTTGAGTTGTAGGAATCGCTTCCACACCCCGCCCAGTAACGGTCAACGTTCTGATCCGCTGTTCTTGAGCCACCGCCGGATCTAATCCCACGAAACTGACGAGAGTTAAGGTTAAACACAACGCTGTTAGCAGACTACGGAAATTAATGCGATCGCGACGTTGCAAATTTGAATTCATAAATTTGATTATCCTCACATACAACAGATGCTATACTTTACCTTCCCACTGAAAATGCTAAATATCCGGCTTGTTACCTTTTTAGTAACTAAAAAAAGTATTAGTCATTAGTCATTAGTCATTAGTCATTATATGCAATCCTTAAAACAAGTTGCCCGCCGACTAAAAAAAGAGACTTACGCTGTTTATTTAGCCAGTAGAGACCAGAGAGTACCTTGGTACGCCAGAATTTTAGCCGGCCTTACGGTTGCCTATGCTTTTAGCCCGATCGATTTAATTCCTGACTTCATACCGGTTCTGGGCTACTTGGACGATTTGATAATTGTACCTTTGGGAATTTGGCTGGTACTGAAGATGATTCCGCCACAGGTTTTAGCCGAGTGTCGGGAAAAAGCAGCCGCAGAAATAGAGCGGGGAAAACCAATAAATAGGGCTGCCGCTGTTGTTATTATTGCCATCTGGATTGGCTTGGGAATATTAGCAGCAATGTGGCTGACACGGATATTTAAACGTTAAAAAAAATCACCTATCTATTTATAGTGTAGGGTGCGCGCCAAACACCTTACCTTAAGCAACTCGCTTAAGCAAAAAATATTTAAAGTTTAAAAAATCACCTTTCTAGTTATAATATAGGGTGCGCCTAGGGCACCTTACGTTAAAAAACTCGCGGTATCGCATCCCAGTATTATTTACCTTAAACAATAAAACTAACTTTGTAGCTATGACTCAAACCACTGATTTCCTCAGCCACCTCAACCCATCTCAGCGCCAAGCAGTCGCCCATTATAACGGGCCGCTGTTAGTAGTAGCGGGCGCTGGTTCCGGCAAAACCCGAGCTCTAACTTACCGAGTTGCTAACTTAGTTCGCACCCATCAAGTCGATCCGGAAAATATTCTGGCGGTGACATTTACAAATAAAGCCGCCAGAGAGATGAAAGAAAGAATTGAGAAATTGCTGGCAACTCAGCAAGCTGAAGCGGAATATGGCAAACCTTTGGTAGAGTTGACCCCGGATGTGCAAACGAAATTGCGATCGCACATTTACCGCACAATTACCAAACACATTTGGATGGGGACTTTTCACTCTTTGTGCGGTCGGATTCTCCGCTACGATATTGAAAAATACCAAGACGAAAAAGGCCGCCAGTGGAAGAAAAATTTTTCGATTTTTGATGAGTCAGACGCTCAAAATATCGTCAAACAAATTGTTACAAAAGCTCTCAATTTGGACGACAAGAAATTTGACCCGCGAAAAGTCCGCTATGCTATCAGCAATGCTAAAAATAAAGGTTTTTCGCCTGAAGAATACCAAGCAGCAGAACCGGATTATCGAGGTCGCGTGATTGCCGATGTTTACAGTCGCTACCAAGACGCTTTAGCAGCCAACAATGCCCTAGATTTTGATGACTTAATCCTCGTTCCCGTTAAGCTTTTGAGCCAAAATGAGCAAGTATTAAGTTACTGGCATAAAAAGTTTTGCCATATTTTAGTTGACGAATACCAAGATACCAACCGCACTCAATACGATTTGATTCGGATGTTGGTGACAAATAACGCCGACCCGAAAAACTTCGATAAATGGCAAAACCGCTCGATTTTTGTCGTGGGCGATGTCGATCAATCAATTTACAGCTTTCGGATGGCAGATTATACCATATTGCTGGAATTCCAAGAGGATTTCGGAGATGGTTTGTCCGACGATAAAACTGGGACAATGGTAAAATTAGAGGAAAATTATCGATCGCGCGAAAACATCCTGCAAGTGGCGAACCACTTGATCGAACACAATACCGAACGGATCGAGAAAATTCTGCGCCCGACTCGCGAACCGGGAGCTCCGATTGTTGTCTGGCGCGCCGACAACGAATTAGATGAAGCGGAATTTGTAGCAGGTCAAATTCATTCCTTAAAGCGCCAAAGCTCCGAATACGAAAACGGCAGTAACTTTGCGATTCTCTACCGCACAAACGCTCAATCTCGTTCCTTTGAAGAAGCGTTAATGCGTTTAGACATTCCTTACAATATTGTCGGTGGTCTGAAGTTTTACGATCGCAAAGAAATCAAGGATATCCTAGCATACCTGCGGGCGCTTGCCAATCCCGACGATAGCGTCAGCCTCAAACGCATCATCAATACTCCCCGTCGCGGCATTGGGGATACCACATTTTCCAAAATCGAAGACGCTGCAACTCAGTTAGGCATTCCCCTGTGGGAAATCCTCAGCGATGAATCTTCTGTAAATACTCTAGCAGGGCGATCGGCAAAAGCTATTATTAAGTTTGCCGAAATGATTGGTCGTTGGCAATCGCAAATTGAAACTCTGCCGGCTTCGCAAATTGTCCAAGGAATTATCCAAGATTCAGGCTACATTGAAGATTTGAAAAATCAAGGAACCGACGAAGCCACAAACCGCATAGAAAACGTCATAGAATTGTACAATGCAGTGCTGCAATTTGAAGAACAAAACGAAGAACCGACCCTGACATCATTTTTAGCAAAAGCATCTTTAGCCTCCGATTTAGATGACTTGCAGGAAGAAGATTCCCGCGTGTCGCTGATGACGCTGCACTCCGCCAAAGGGTTAGAATTTCCCGTGGTATTTTTAGTCGGAATGGAACAGGGTTTATTTCCCAATTTCCGCAGTTTGGACGACCCAAAAGCGATCGAAGAAGAACGCCGTTTGTGCTACGTGGGCATCACTCGCGCCCAGGAATTGCTATTTCTCACCCACACTCGCGAACGCCGCCTTTGGGGAGGCTACCGGGAACACTGCACCCCTTCGCTATTCTTAGGAGAATTGCCGACACATTTGCTGGCTGGAAGTGCGAAGAAAACTAAAGCGGGAAAAACGGCTGCATCTAAAGGAAAAACTAATAATTCAGCAGCAAATTCCGGCACTTCTCAACCTGGAAACAATGGACAATCAGCGGATTGGAAAACGGGCGATCGGGTTTTTCATCATGCTTTTGGAGTTGGAGAAATTACCCACGTCTTGGGAGAAGGCGATAAAACTAATCTGGCAATTAAGTTTTCGGGTTTGGGCAGAAAAATTATCGATCCGAGAACAGCTAAGTTGCAGCGAGTGTAATAGAAAATCCGGCGGTTTCAACCGCGTCTATACAGGCAAAACCCTAGAAGAGTGGGCTGAAAAAGGGGCTGTTAAAATGCGGTAAAAATTACATTTTTATCTTGAGTCCACGTCGGGCAACTCGTTTGTGTAGACGCGGTTTCAACCTTCGTTTTATCTAAGTAAAAAGTAGAAATGAAAACCTAAACTCTTATGTCTTACAGTCAATTTACGACCATCGGCAAGGTTAAAGAAGCCTTCAATCTTACAGTAGTGGAAGGAATCAGATTTCTGCCGGAAATCGAACCGATCGCACCCGCAACAGCCTTGCAGACCATGCTGGAGACAAATTTGCCTTGGGCGATCGCCACTAGCACCGAAAAAGCCCGTTCTGAAGCTATTATTAACCCTGTATTGCTGGAAGTTCGCAGGATTCTGAACCAACAAATCAGCGTATTTTCGGGTGAGGAATTTAATGTTGATGTGGCTGTTGGACTTACAGGAGTTTGCGATTTTATCATCAGCCGTTCCCCGGAACAATTAGACGTTGAGGCCCCGGTAATTGTGATGGTGGAAGCTAAAAAAGGAGATTTGAAAGTAGGTTTGGGTCAATGTATTGCTGAAATGGTAGCGGCCCAGAGATTTAATGAAGCGAAAGGGCGATCGATTTCCGTCATCTACGGCAGCGTTTCCAGCGGCACAGCTTGGCGGTTTCTCAAGCTGGAAGGGCAAATAGTGACGATCGATCTTACCGATTATCCGCTACCTCCAGTAGATAAAATATTGGGATTTTTAGTGTGGATGGTGCGCGAAAATTAGCATTATATCCCCATCGCACCCCGCATTGCTAATAACGCCGTCCCATAAGCAGCCGCAGTATGAATTGGCGTTTCAACAGGGACTTTTAAATAACGCTTTCTAATCGCAGTCCAAACCGAATTTTTCGCCCCGCCACCAGCCGTATAAACTTTTGTCAAAGGAGTTGCACCCAATTCTTGCAATAATTGATATCCCCGCGCTTCAATCCGCGCTATGCTTTCTAGCAAACCGTGCAGAAATTCTACTGAATCAGTTGGACGCGGTTCGAGTCGGGGCGACAAATTCGGGTCATTAATCGGAAAGCGATCGCCCTTTTTCAACAATGGGTAATAATCCAGCAAACTCTCTTGTTCGGGATCAATTTGTGTGCTATAATTATCCAACTCAACATCAGTAAAAAAGTGTCGCAGCACCCCACCTCCGGTATTAGAAGCACCTCCAACTAACCACAAATCGCCTAATTTATGACTGTAAATCCCGTATCTAGAATCATCTACGCGGGTATGACTTAACAGTTTGACTGCTAGTGTAGAACCGAGAGAAGTTACTGCTTCCCCTGGTAAATTGATACCGCTTGCTAAAAAAGCGGCAATGCTATCGGTTGTACCAGCACAAACCATACAATCGCGGGGAAAACCGAAGCGCTCGCCCACTTGAGCTCTCACTTCACCCACAGGCGTGCCCGGTGCGACAACTTCCGGCAATTCAGGAGTTGCAGCCCCCGCAATTCCCTCTCTCAGCCAATTCGGATAGCACAAAGTATCAACATCGAAACCGAGTTTCAAAGCATTGTGATAGTCGCTAATTCCCAATTTTCCGTGCAGCAGAAATGCCAGCCAGTCAGCTTGATGCAGGAAAACCGTAAGGGCGGTGCCCCCGTGCCCGCCCTCCTGCCACCACAGGAGTTTTGCGAGACTCGATGTAGCGCTCAATACTGTGTGGTTATCGGGCGCGATCGCCCGCAACCTCTCTGTCACCGCTGCACCGCGCGCATCATTGTATAAAATCGGCTCGAATACTGGTATACCGTCGGTATTGCACAGCATGACAGTGGAGGATGTACCGTCAATGGCGATCGCCCTTACCTGATTGCGGATTGCTGGGGGAATTTGCTCGATCGAATCACACAGCGCATTTTGCCAAACCGATGGCAATTCAGGCTGTTGTTGCCTGTTGTTAGCAAAAGTATATTCTGTTTCAGAATGTATTGTACCCTGGGAGTCTATGACAGTCGATCGCGCGCCAGTCGTGCCGAAATCTATTCCCAAATAAAGATTCATTTGCCACTCCCGCGAATTTTCCTATATTTGACGAAACCACAAAGTTTATTTGCATTAGGGCTAAGACCAACTGTCACAAATTGGGGTTACAGTTTAGGTATGTAGTTGCTTAAGTAGCTAGACAAAATTAATTACATAGTTTTCTCCAAATTCTTTCAGGATTTTTTCCACAGAGGTAAGCTGTTGTGCATTTAAAACGCATATTGGTATAATATAACATAATGATATTCAGAAAAAGTGAATGCCTGCTA
>NZ_JAUBPR010000135.1:0-15788 GCF_036700845.1 Microcoleus sp. S13_C5 | reverse complement strand
CTTTGATAATTTTCGAGAACGCGTATTAGCTTGCTTTTCTAATTAGATAAAAATATCACCGCAACTTCAGGAGAGCCTGAAAAATTAAAATATATCAACCTCCCCATTACTAGCAACGTGAGTTATCATACAATCGGGACGTAAAGAAATGTAAAGGGATATGCAGGACAAAGTTGTGGTTGTGGTGGGTGCGACTGGCGGCATCGGTTCAGCAGTGGCCCGCAAACTCGCTGATGCGGGTGCGAGGCTAGTGCTCGCCGCCAGAGACAGCAGTAAGTTAGACGCTTTAGCTAGCGAACTTTCAGCAACAGAGGTACTGTGCGTGCCCACAGATATAACCGATTTGCCGCAAGTGGAGACGCTGATGCACAAAGCTGGGGGGCATTTCGGACAAATTGATGCCCTCGTAAACGCCGCCGGTGCCGGAATTCTCAAGCAGTGGAACAAGTTAGAACCCGCTGATTTAGATGCAATGCTTGACTTGAACTTAAAAGGCAGTTTTTACACGTCTCAAGCAGCAGCGAATGTGATGAAAGAGCGCAAATCTGGCCACATTTGCAATGTCGTTGGGATTTTGGGCAAGCATTCGATGGCGATGGGAACGGCTTATTGCGCTTCAAAGTTTGGGGTAGTTGGTTTCAGCAAGTGCATGGCAGATGAACTGCGACGCTACGGCATTAAGTTTACGCTATTCTATTTTGGCGGCGTGGATTCTCCGTTTTGGGATAATGTGAGTTTGAAGGTAGACAGGTCAAAAATGCTGAGTACCGAAACTGCCGCCAATGCGATTATGTTTGCTCTTTCGGCTGACCCGCAAGCTGTGCCGATGGAGATTAATATTCAGCCGGAAAGTCATTTGTTCTTTTAGCTATTGAGGAGTGATTTGAAGGCAGAAGGCAGCGGAAGCTGAAGGCAAGAAAAATTATGATATTTTTAGGTTTGATAACTTGTACAGCACTTAATTCTGTAGGTGCATGGGCTGGCGCACCTTACCCCTATAAGTAGCACGTCAAACCATTTTTTTGCTTTAGTCCTATTGGCGAAGGCCTAGCAGTGAAATCTAAGTTATCGCAGAAACCGGGTTTCTTTTAAGTGCCAACTTATTTCTGCCTTCAGAGGGATCTAGGATATTCAATCTTTAGGTTATTATTAAGTCAACGCACAATAAAAAACATGAAAAATATCCATTACTCAATCCCTCCCTTGCTGTTTCGCAGTGAAAATAAGACTATTTTCCATTTTTCAGTTTCCATTTTCAATTATTGATTATGGAGTTCGATCGCATTCAATTTTACGTTGAAAACGCTAAAGTATCCCGCGACTGGTTCGTGAGCCAATTAGGCTTTCAATCAATAGCAGGTTACGCCAACAGCCACACTCATACTGAAGTTGTCAGCAGTGGCAATGTATGTTTTGTTTTATCTTCGCCCCTGACACCCGCTAGTCCCGCTGCTAGTTGGTTCAAGTTTCATCCTCCAGGGATTGCCGATGTGGGTTTTCGGGTAAAAAATATTGAATTAGCGGTAGCTAGAGCGGCTGCTGCAGGCGCTAAAATCCTGGAACCGATTCAAGAAGACCTAAACGCAGGAGGCTATTTTAAGCGGGCAAAAATCGCGGGCTGGGGAGATTTAAGCCATAGGCTGGTGGAGCAAATTGGCAGCCATTCACTGCTATCGGCTTCGGATAAGCTGCCGTTGTTTACCCGGATTGACCACGTAGTGTTAAATGTTGAATCTGGGGACTTGTCGAGTGCTGTTAGTTGGTATCAAAAAATATTAGGTTTTCAACCGCAGCAAAATTTTGACATTCAGACGGAGAAATCGGCTTTGCGGAGCCAAGTTATGGTACACGCTGAAGGTGGGGTGCAATTCCCGATTAATGAACCGGCATCAGCTAATTCTCAAATTCAAGAGTTTTTGAGCGCAAATCGGGGACCGGGAATTCAGCACATGGCTTTACAAACTAATAATATTGTGGGGGTTGTCGCCGATTTGCGATCGTGTGGTTTGCCTTTTCTGCCGGTTCCTCCAACATACTACTCCCAATTGCAGCAGAGGCAAAACTATTTGCCCGCAGATTGGCAAGCAATTGCAGCTTGTCAAGTTTTGGCAGATTGGCAAGAAGATACTCCCGCAGCGATGCTGCTGCAAATATTTACCCAGCCAATTTTTGCAGAACCGACTTTCTTTTTCGAGATTATTGAGCGCCGAGTTAGTTTAGTTAATGGCAAACAGGTGCAAGCTGGAGGTTTTGGGGCGGGGAATTTTCGAGCTTTGTTTGAGGCAATTGAACGGGAACAAATGAAGAGGGGAAGTTTGATAGATGATTGACAAAACTTCCACTTTTTCGGTCATACCTGCGGGTTAATCAGCACTGCGATATCTTTCCATCCGTAGGCAATTTCTTTGAGTGCAACTCCTGCTCTACTTGTTTGCTGTTGGTCTACTTTTTCACCTCCTAACAATTCATAAAATTTATAGGCTGAATTGTCTCCTAGTACCCAAACTAGCATCGAGTTCAAACTTACTTCTGCCAACTTTGTGGCAACTGTTCTCACGAGTTGCCGTCCGATTCCTTGACGCTGATATTCCTCCAAAATATAGATGGCAAATAATTCTCCTTGATAAACATATTTGCCGGTGCGCTCGCAACCACCCGCAGCAAAACCCACAATTTCTCCCGATTCATTCTCAGCAACGCAGACAAAAACCCCAGTATTTTTGACGTTTGCCAGGATTTCTTGCCAATTGCTTTCTCGCTTTTCATAGGATAACTGTGCGAGGTAATCTGTCGGTACAATGTTTCGGTAAGCTGTCCGCCAAGTATCTATATTAACCCGTGCGATTGCAGGTGCGTCAGCGATTTTAGCTTCTCTCACAATCATCAGAAAATACTCCTTTCCCGTCCTGAAATTCTATTTTCAAGTCTAGGCAAACTATACGATCGCGCCCTTCTAGTTTAGCTCGATACAGCGCTCGATCTGCCTGTCCAATTAAGTCCTCCATCGATAAACCAGCAGCAGGTACAGTAGTAGCGATCCCCATACTAAGAGTTATAAACTTACTTACCTTAGAAGCAGCATGAAAAATTGCCGCTGCTTTCAAATCGCTGCGAATTGCTTCGGCTACCCGCATTGCTCCTTGCACATCAGTTCGCGACAAAATTACCGCAAATTCTTCCCCGCCGTAGCGGGCGGCTAAATCTCCTGCCCGCTGAGCGTTGCTAGCTAAAATCTGGGCTACTTGTTTTAAACATTCGTCGCCTCCTTGATGCCCGTAATGATCGTTGTAAAGTTTGAAAAAATCGATATCGCACAAAATTAAAGACAGCGACTCTTTTTCTCGCCCCATCAACTGCCATTCTAACTCCAATTTTTTGTCAAAACAGCGACGGTTGGGAATTTGAGTCAATCCATCCACCGAAGCGAGCCGCTGCAATTCCATGTTAGCTGCTTGTAATTCTAATTTGGCTTGTTCTAAAGCGAAATTTTGCCGAGCTAATTCTTCACTTTGGCGTTTTTCTTGTTCGTACAAAAATCGGATTGAAGCTTCAGCTTCTTGTAATTCTTGCTCGGCATATTTGCGCTTGACGAATTCCCCTAATTGAGAACTTACCACAGCTATGATCTGAAGTAAATCTTGATCCGGTGGCAGTTCTTCCCGGCAAAAAAAAGTCATTACTCCTACAACTTGGCTCCTAGCGTGAATGGGAAAACCGAATCCCGATCGCAGTCCCACTTCCTCGGCCAAGCGCGATCTCACGAAATTGCGATCGCCCACAAGATCAGTAATCCACTGCGTAGAACCGCTTCTGGAAACCGCTCCGGGCAAACCCTCACCCGCAGCCAAAGTAATCTGCTGATCGTTTTCGGCAAACTCTCTAACTTCCTCTGCTGCCTGCCAAACTGCCACCCGCCGCCAACAAGGAGTTTCCTCGATCGGACAGCAAAGCGGCAGGCACCAAAGCGATTGTTCTTCAGATTTTATTTCCGCACCCAAGCTAGCTTCTTTCTCCCCCTCTGCAGGCGTCCAAAGTTCGCCAAAATCCCACCCAAAACTTTGGCAAATAGCTTGCAAAATTTTTGGAGTTGCGCTATCTAGAGAAGTTGATTCTGACAGGATATGAGTAACAGCATACTGTGCTTCTTGACACTTTTTTATGCGTTGTTGCTTGGTAATGTCTTTGCCGATATAAACAAAATCTTGTATAACCTCGCTATCTCCATCCTTGCTTCCTGGGCTTGTCTCGAAAGTAGAGCATGAAAACGCAACAATCAGCTTTAAACCTATTTTCGTTTGGCAAGCTACTTTTACTTGAGGCCAATATTCGCTTTTAAGTGCAGGAGGTAGCTGGCTGACTTTGCGTAACAATTCCTCCTCAGCCGTAATCATGGATATGGATTGGCCGATTAATTCCGATTCGGTATATCCAAATAATTGCTGTGCAGCTTGATTCACTTTTTTGATTTGACCCGATGTTCCTGTTACGAACAAAACATCCCCTAGGGAATTAATAATTTTGTCAATATAATCGCCAGCCGCAGCTAACTTATCACCTTTAATACTTGTTTGATTGGCAGCCTGAACGATGGTTGGCTGACTTCCCATGCTATCTGTTACATCTTCACATAAAATAATCAATCTGTCAGCATTGGCTTGTCCCTTATAACCAAAAATGTACAAATTTAGATACAAATAAGATCCGTCTTTGAGAACTCGGCTAATTGATTTTAACTGACAATCTTGCTGTCGTTCTTCAATAATATCTTCAAGGAGTCCTTCAATTCCGATCAGTTCGGGAAAACTATCGCGCACGTCTTTTCCTTCGCCTACTTCCTCATGAATGTAGGCAAAATCTTGCACTTTCAAAGATATTTCTTTAATCTTAAGTTCCCGATCGACTGTGAGGTATTCAATCCTGCGTAAGGATAACAGCTTATAAAGAAGAATATTAATACTTCTGGGGCTGCTCTCTACAGTTAATGTTGGAAGCATCTCGTTATTGTAGAGCATCTCTCTCAAAGGTTAGCCGGTAAAGTTAGTTGTTGTTTGGCTCGATTTCTCATGGGAATTTTTATACTGGCAAATGTCATCACCTGTTACCGCTGGCTAATTTATGGAAACAGTACACTTTGAATTCTCCAAGCAGTTTTTTGCTTATTTTAAAAATGGGACCAAATATTAATTTGACCCACTTTTTGTGAGAAAGCGCAGTCAAAATCAGCCTCGATTGAGGTTGAGATTTATGAACAATATGTAGCGGTTTACACTATTTGTGCGACACATTTTAATTTTAAATTCCCCGATATGGCTTACAACCGCTAAAGTTGAGGAACAGCACAGTTTAATTCAAATGTTTGCTTTAATTAGCACCATTCCTATAGACCTTACCTCCCCTAGGTATTTGTGTCAATTTTTGTAAAGAAAGTGTTACCTTTAAATGATATAGTATCGAAGTATTTGTATAAAAGCTTAAAAATACTCTGCTAAATGCTGAGACTTATTACCGACTTTGACGGCCCAATTATGGACGTGTCCGATCGCTACTACCGAGTTTACCAGTATTGTCTCGCCGAGACTAAGCGTTCGGGCCAACCCGTGCGCGAACTCCCCAAAGCCGAGTTTTGGGATCTGAAGCGGGCGCGGGTTCCCGAAACCGAAATTGCCATTCTCTCAGGATTAGACGCAGCCCAAGCCCGCGATTTTGCCCAGAAACGCCGTCAAACCGTCCACACCCTACCCTACATGATTTATGATCAACCAGTTCCCACCGCTCTGGAAACTCTCGAAAAGGTGCAGCGCGCTGGAGTAGACTTAGCGGTGATGACCATGCGCCGCGTTAGGGAACTAGATGAAGCCTTCAACCGCTGCAATTTAGGGCAATTTTTCCCAGAAAACCGCCGCTATTGCCTCCCCAACGATTACGTTAAAACCGGGGATGTCAAAGATAAACCCCTGTTGATGGCGAAAGCTCTTGCCGAACTACCGCCGGCTTCTGATACTTGGATGGTTGGCGATACGGAGGCAGATATCATAGCAGCAAAAACGCACAGTGTCAAGGTAATTGGTGTTTTGTGCGGAATTCGCGATCGCACTCAACTAGAAATGCACCAACCCGATTTAATTGCCAACAATTTGAGCGAAGCAGTTGAGATTATTTTAGATAGTCAGTAGTCAGTAGTCAGTAGCAGTGGTCAGTAGTCAGTAGTCATCAATAATTAGTCAACCATCAATAGTCATTAGTTATTGGTAATTAGTAATTGGTAATTAGTAATTGGTAATTGGTAACAATCAACTAACTACTAACACCTAAAACCTACGAACCCACCAATAATAATAATTAACTACTGCCAACTGTCAACTGTTAACTGTCAACTGACCACTGACTATCGCAGAAAACCGCTGACCAGCCACAGAATTAAAAACGTAAACAAAGCGATAAATTTCTCTGTTGTTATAAATGCCGGACTGACCAAAGAACCCAAAAATCCTCCCAGCAACAAGCCTATAACCAAGCCAGCCACAGTCAGCAGCACGGCGCGACCAAATTTTTGTTCCTTGCGATTAACAAAATAAAGACAAGAGCCGACCCCAAGAGCCAGAGTCAACTGTAGTAAACCATCATTAGCCGCCGGATAAATACTCAGTCCGCCTAACCCCACATAAACCCCAGCCGGCCACAAAATGTCCGATCGACTAGGAGTATCGATTAGCCGCTGCAACCAAGCTGGGCTGCCACTAGGAGGAGACGGAGTAAAGCTTGGAGGTGGGGGAGTCAGCCGCTCGGGAAAGCGGATGCGCTCGGGCACTTTAATTTTACCTTCCTGTCGCTGCCGCAAGCGATCCATGAGGATCGCGTCGTAAGCGGCTTCGAGCAATTCCAAACGTTTCTTGTCACCGCTGTACTGCTCAGCTAGGCGCGTGCGGGCCTCTTGCACTTCATCAAAGGAAGCATCTTCATCGACTTCAAGCAGTTGATAGGGAGTTGGCTCACTCATGGTAATAACCCGCTGAAGACTCTCGTTATAGAGCAATCTTAACAAGAGAGGAAAGCGGGGCGGGATCTCTGCCGCTTTCCCAAAAGTTTTGCTGCTAGTTTTTGGTGCTTTAAAACAGGAACCAGCAAACCTTACGAAGGTAGAAACTAGAAGGCATTTGGCATTCGTAAATAAAAAATAATGAATCCAAAGATTTTTATTTTTATCTTGGCCGTCTAAAATTTTACCTTCTGCCAAATGCCCTCAGCAGGGACTTGTCCCGCAGGCGCTCACAATTCCCGACCACTGGACTTTTTTAAGTCGATCGCGGCGGTACGAAAAAAAGTGAGCCGAGTCAGAATAAGTACAGAAAGGAGCGATCGCCACTTGAGAAACATCGATTCCCAACTGCTGCAATTGCAGAGCATTGCAGAGGCGAACATCCAAGCGTACTTTTCCCGGTTCTGGATCGGCTAAGACAGGCGTTTCCGGCAGTTGGTGCAAAAACTCGCAGATGCCGTCGGCTGTCGCACTAACGGCACTCTTAGGAGCAATGGTGGCTCCCAGTTCCGCTGCTACTTCCACAGATACCTGGTAAACCTTTCCAGCGATCGCCGGCCCCATAGCAATCTTCAGATTTTCTAGTTGACTGCCTTGTGCCACAAGTTGAGCGATCGCCTCTGGTAATATCTTAGCAGCAGTCCCGCGCCAACCCGCGTGAACTGCCGCAACCAGTCCCGTGTGCTCGTCAGCAATCAGCACCGGCACACAGTCAGCCGAGCAAACCCACAGCGCCTCCTGTTCTCGCTCGGCAACCAAGCCATCAGCCTCAGCATAGCTTGAGGCAGCGGTTTCCGGCCCCGGAGCCACAACCGGCGACAACTCACTCGTTTTGAGTACCCCATTGCCGTGTACCTGTTGGAGTCGGTAAACCTTAGCTCCAGGTTCGAGAACTTCCGTCAGATCGATCGGCCCCCGGGGCGAGAAATCGCGAGTAAAAAAGCCGTGAGACCAGCGAGAAAGCAAGCTGCAAGTCAGATAGGGCAAGCCTTCAGAACTCTGCCAGTCCCAACTGATACCGTCAGGCTCTCCGACGCACTCAGAGTCAGGAAAATTTGTCAAGCGATCGCCAGCTACAGTCATGAAACCTATCCTTACCCAAGCGAATCATTTAGCTTGTATTCTAAACAATCAACAATTTTGTCCGCGAATTTTAAAGGCAGGGCCAGGTTTCAGGAAAAAAGCCCGATGAGTCGGCGGTTTTAGGAGAACCTACTGCGTGCGCCGAAATTTTGCATAACCCGAGAAATATAGGCAACTAATTAACATAGAGGAACGCCAAAGCGCTATCATCAGTGTGGCCGTCACAGACTTCTAGGCAAGTGCCATCGGGATCAAAAAAACCGGATATCGATCGCGACTGAATGCGTAAGGCATTTGAGCTTGTTCTATGTGCAAAAAAATTGCCTCAAGCCCGGTAAAATCAGTTAAGCCTGTATATAAAGACAAGGATTGGCATACATTCGATCCTGACTTCGAGATCCTTGTGCCCCCTGTTGAGTTGGGAAAAAAATCGTGAAACCAGTTCCAGACAAGCAAATAACAGCCCCTTTGAACACCAAACAGCAAAAAAAGAACCCTACAGGCGCCCGGACTCGATCGCGCCTTTTGTCCGATCGCTCACTGCTGGTGGGACTGGGTTGCCTTGCCAGTCTGGGACTGCTCAGCAAAGGCCTAGTTTGGGCCCAAGCCGAAACTCCGCCAGCAGAACAAGCCGTCCCCGGCGCAGCAGACCTCCAGCCATTATTTGAAGCTCCTCTCCCGCCCCCGGAACCCGCATACAGCCAAGGGTCGCCACAACCAGACCCTGCACCGCAGGCAGAAGTGCCGCCGCCCGAGCCTGCCTATGCCAAACCGGCCAGGGAGCCGGAGTACGCCACCGAACCACCTCCCAGCCAATATTATCTGCCGGAACCCGCGCTGATTCCCCTGCCAGAAGCGACGGCCCAGGAGCCACCTTTTGAAGCGCCAGTTAACCCAGCCCACGCTGAAATAGACCAAACAGACTACAGTGTTGGCGCTACCAGCGAGTACGAAGCGCCAACCAGAATAGAATTTGCAGAACGATCGAGAGGCTGCAAAGGAGAAGGCGGTGTGTGCGCGCCTCCTGCTGTTTCCGAGCCGGTGACGGCAGATGCCGGAGAACCCAACTACAGACAGGAAACTCCGAGCCCAGACAACGGTTATATTGCAGCCCCTCCTCCTCGAAATCGGCCAGAAAGCCTTCCAGGCGATGTTCGAGAAACTGTTGCCGGAAATAGTAGCGGAAATCCTGTGAGTAAACTCGGTCAAGCCGTTCAACAAATAGGCAGCCAGGTTTGGGGGGGTTCAAACCCGCCGGAATCTGCTTACGCACCCCCACGCTACTCGGCTAACGCTGGATACTCCGCAGACACCGGCTACTCGGCTAACATCGGCTACTCAGCTAACCCTGGATACTCCGCAGACGCTGGGTATTATGCCGGATCTGCCTCTTACGGTGGCGGTGCTCCAGCGCCCAGCATGGGACTCGGGCCGGTTCAAGTCGGTGCGGTTAGTGTCAGCAGCGGCAGCAATACCGGTTTTGCTTACTACAATCTCACGCCGCGTCCCGCAGGCCTGCCCGGGAATGGCAACACCAGCTTGCTGTTTCCGCTATCTATTGCTGCGGCCATTACTTCGCCGTTTGGGTGGCGGACTCATCCGGTTATGGGATACGGCAGATTTCACACGGGAACTGACTTGGGGGCCCCAATGGGAACGCCCGTACTGGCAGCCTATGCGGGTCAAGTGGCGATCGCCGATTGGTTGGGCGGCTACGGTTTGACTGTGGTTCTCGACCACAACAAAAAGTCTCAGGAAACTCTCTACGGCCACCTTTCGGAACTGTTTGTGAAACCGGGAGATTGGGTGAAACAAGGAGAGACGATCGGGCGCGTCGGCAGTACGGGAATGTCTACAGGGCCTCACCTCCACTTCGAGGTTCGGCAAATGACTGACCAGGGTTGGGTGGCGATCGACCCGGGTTCTCAGCTAGAATTCGCTCTGGCAAAAATGATCGGCACTTTGGAAACCGCCAAAGTACCCCAAATGCCAAAAATGGTGGAAATACAAACCGCTAGCGGACTAAAGGATTTAGAAAACGATCTGCCTCAGCTTCCACCTCTGCCGCTGGGAATGGACATCGAAGTTCACAACCTCCAGCCGCCATTCCCGGAACTGTTAAAAGCGGACATTTCTAAGCCCAAATATCCCGAAGCCGTCAAACCCAAAGCTCAGAAGCAAGCTAACAGGTAAAAATTGGGGATGGGCTAGATAAATTTTCTTGTGGAACGGTCGAAAAGCACACCCACAAGAAAATTTATGTTTTGTGCAACCAGCACGCGAACTCGTTGCTTTTCCTCGTTATCAGGCTGTTTCGGGTAACGAGGAAAAACTGATAAAAAATGGTAACTTGCAGCTTATGCTAATAGCGCAGCATTTGTGGGAATTAATTTTATTTCTGATTATTCTAGTAGGGTCGATTCCCTTAAGCTTGTCTCTTGCCTTCGAGAATCACAAAGAAAACCATAACTCTTCATTTCCCCATTTTCTCCTTGTACTCCTGACAGGGTGGAGCATTGCACAAGTTTGTATCGGCTTGATTTTAGGAAGTGCCGAACTCCTAAATCTTGCTGCGGTGATTATAGCAGAAATTATGATTTGTGCAATCGGCTTAATCCTGATTTTTACCAAAAACCACAAAACTTTTACCTTCTCGCAGTGGTCGATTCCCCAACTCAAGCAACCTTTGAGCAAATCAGAATCCCTCATTATTTTTGCCACCGCTGTTGCAGGATTTGTGCTGTTAGAAACTCTCGCAAGCAAACCCATAACCAATTATGATTCATTGTGGTTTCACCTGCCTGCGATCGCCCGATGGTATCAAACCCATTCATTTACCTTATTAGATGCTGCGGGAAATTGGATTTTTGAACAAGAACAAGCCCGAGTATATCCTTACAATTGGCACGTTTTATCTGCTTTGTGTGTGCTTCCTTTCCGAGAAGATTTCCTAGCAGCTTTTCCCCTGCTAATTGCGTGGGTACTTGAGGGAATTGCCGTTTATCTATTGAGCGTAAAATTTGGAGCAACCCGAATTCACGGTATGGCAGCAGCATCTTTAGTATTGACAGTACCGATGATGCTCAACCAAGTTAACACCATTCAGCCCGACTTACCCCTAGCTGCAATATTTACAGTCGGTTTATATTTGGGTTTATCCTATCATAGCAGCCGATCGCAATCCGAACTTTCCCTATTTTTGGCAGCCACAGGAATGTTAGCCGGAATAAAAATCACGGGAATAGTCTATGCTGCCTCACTTTTAGGAGGATTAGCAATATTAGAACTTAAAAGATTTGCAGTTAATAAAAAATCCCCACCCGCTAATTTTAGAATTCGCCACTTTCTCAAACCAGTCTTGCTGTGTGGCATAGCTTGTTGCTTGCTTTTAGGATGTTTTTGGTATGCGAGAAACTTGCTGCAAATCAATTATCCTGTCGGCGAAATCGGCGATATTAAAATTCCCTTAGAGCCTGTTTCCTTGCCGTCTCCCATACCTGCACCAATACCTCCGGTAAAGCAGCCGCCCGCCTCGCCACTTCTCAAGATTTGGCAAAGCACTTTAGCAGCTCAATTTAATCCCAGCAAGATTTCCCACTGGCAAACTGTCGGCTTACAAATTATCATTAGATTGCAACTGCCCTTTCTGGCGATCGCACTTCAGGTATTGGCAGCACCTCTGGCTTTTTTCCAGGGTAAAACTAGAATAATTAATCAAAATAATATTATTTTAATCATACTTCTTGCCAGCACAGGAATTCTGTATCTAATTACACCTTACACGTCGGGTACTGCCGGAGAGGTGAGCGGGCAACTCAGCCCTATACTGGGTTTTAACCTCAGATACGGATTTCCCTTTTTAAGCGTAATCGCCATCGCCGCAGCCGCTACCGCAACTCTCTTGAGAACTCCAAATCTACTTGTTCTGGCAGTGGTTTTGGTTAGTGGTTTGTTCGGAATTACTAGCAACACAATTTTTGATTATATTAAAAATGCTTCTTTCACCGGAGATAGTATTGTTTGGGGGAGTTTGTTGATTGATAATTTGAAGTCTAACCCAAGAGAAGCTCTTAATACTATCTGGAAAATATTAGCTCCGAGTTGGCAATATATATTACCATATCCGCTATTTTATATTGTGTCAGTGACGCTGGCTGCGATATTTTTGAAAATCAATCCTGGCTTAGGATGGCTGAATCATCTATTTCCCACCCGCAAAAAATCGATTTATATAGTGATAATTGGTGCCTGTATAGGATTGATAGTAATTGGTCATTGGAGCGAAAAGCGAGATTTGGCACGCACCAAACTGTATCGTGGTATTTACGAATATATTGATAAAAATACAATACCTGATGAAAGAATAGGCTTCTGTTTAAGTTCGCGCAGCTACCTGTTTTACGGGAGAAATTTAGACAGACAAGTTTTATATGTGCCGTTTAGAGCCGATCGACTTTCGGCATGGATTGACAACCTCCGGAAAAATAAAATTAGGACTGTGGGATTCGGACCCCTGACTGGCACAGACGCAGCTACTAGGAAAGCTCTATCTTGGCTGACAAGTACCCAGGGCCCGCTGCAACCAGTTTTCGGAAAAGACTTTAATACTGAGTCGGTGTTGTATCGCTTGAAAAAGTGGTAACTGCTCACAGCAACACAGTGGCGGTGAGTAGTTGCTTTTTAATAGCCTTGATTTCTTTTTTCATTAAGACAACTCTGCTTTTGTCGGTGGCGTGGCGCTAATCTTCACTTGAGAGATCGTGTCAATATTTGTTCGATTTCGCTTGACAAGCAGGGAAATTGAGCGGTGAAAAATATTCCCTATCGTTACCATTAATTCGATCTTTTTGCGCCGGCTCTTTACCAACACCTCCCGGCTGATCATTTGCTTATCAGAGGATGGCGTATCTTCTACTCTCACAGGTGCATCTAGAGCCTCCTGATGTTTCCTAGACTGCTGGGATAATAGGTTTAAAAGGCTCTTTCCCAATACTCTGTAAAAGCCAGAACGGAATAAGGATGAGATGCACTCAGTTTTTAAAGCTTGGAATAACCAAAAGAGTGCGGTGCGATCGTGGCCGTTGCGGCTGCTTTGGTGCGCTAAGTACAGCAAAAAATTACTGGTAGATAATCGGTGCAGGAAATCAGGAATTTCGGGATGCCGTTGCTTGGCAGCTTGCAGCATCAAAGAGTGAGAATTCGCCATTGTCGTATAGTTGGTAGACATAGTGTTATACATCCTGCGATAGCCAATTAAAAATTCCGGCACGGCTCGAAATTGATAAATCTCTGCTATCCGCAGGTACAAGTCCCAGTCTTCACAGCCTTGAGCATTCCTTTCCTTCAATGTCTTGTCATAAACCCCCACCTTTTCCAAACAACTGCGACGGATCAGAGAAGCACTCGCGTTTCCTATAAAGTTGTGACCGATCAGGGTTCCGTACACGTCACCTTCAATTCTATAAGACCGGAATCCTCCTGTTAGCCATCCTTTTTCATCCAAGTCCACTGTCCACGAATAGACGACCCCTACTTCTTCCCCTCCCTCCAACATACATTGAACTTGTTTTTCTATGTTTTCAGGATACCAAATATCATCGGCATCAATGGGGGCAATATATTCTCCTCTCGACTTCTGAATTCCTAAGTTTCGAGCAGCAGCGACTCCAGCATTTTGCTGTTTCACAAGCTGGACGTGAGAATATTTTTTGCTGATTTTTTCGACAATTTCAGCGGTTCGATCCTGGGAACCGTCATCGACTACTAAAACTTCAATTGCGGGATAAGTTTGAGCGAGAACAGATTTCAAAGTTTCTTCAATAAAGGACTCAGCGTTGTATGCAGGGATAATGACTGAGACAAGAGGCAAAGAGAAGGATTTTTGAGAATCAGGCTGCATTGGCTTTGAAGAATGTTTTTCAAAATTTTTGTTACTTTCTCGATTAGCTGCTCTACCTTACCCTCCTCGCAGTCAGGACTTACACAGTTGGTGAAAGAGACAGCCAATAGCTGCTAATAACAAATAATTATACCCCAATTTTAGTTAAACGTCAATGGGAGATAGCAGGTTTAAATGAGTTTGCCAATTACACAAATGATAATTTCCTCACACACATAATTTTATTATTATAGGCAAATAAATGTCAAGTAATAAACCTAGCAGATAAAATAAAGTTTCCATAAATTACCCTAATTTGTTTATAATTAGAAGTGTTGAAGGTTTTTATCAAACTTTATATTAAGCGTAAATTTATTTTAAAAAAATGTTAATTTTATCCAATATGTCCCCCAAAGCTAATTGTAATTTGGCTAATTTTTCCGGCGTTACTACTTGTAAATACCTAAGTTAATTTACTATAGTAATTAGGCAGTTGTCAAAAATTTCTCTTGTGAATACCGGGAAAAAATGTGAGTACAAGTCGCAAAAGAAATAGAGGTGAGTAAAATCACTCAAAATCTCATAACCTAAAAAATATTAGAACCAGAACTAAGCCATCCACGGTATTATGCAACCTGGAAAAGTACACATATTTTATGTGATGCGAATCAAAATATTCCGGTTGTTGTCGGTTAGGAATGAAGGCAGCATCTCATATTTGTAAAAACACTTTTTCTGGCTCCTTCCTTCTGACTCTTTCCTCCTGGCTCCTGCCTCCTAGCGCCTGCCTCCAAACTTCAATTTCTAGCTTGGCTGCTCTGATTGAGATCCTCCCAGAATGAAAAATTAATCAAGTTATTAAGAGTTCATTCCTAATTCCACCCCCTCCCTATCGCTGCATACCTTCTTTTTTGGGATTTTTTGGCTCAATAGTTAGAAATATCAAATATCAATAGTTATACAACTTCTTGATTTTTGACTCTAGGGAACTAGAAAAAAACATAGGTTTAAATGTAAAGTAGTGTAGTAAAGTACAAAAAATGAGGGAAAATTTATCTCATTTTAGGAAAATACGCAATAAGCGTGCTGCTCCTCATTACATTATATGACCATTCATCAAATTATTGATTATTCATGCGTTATCGGTAAAAAAATTATGGCCTTGTTAGGCAAAACTTATCAATCCCGAGCGCTACCATTTGGGCTGTATTTGAAGGCATAGAAATTCAGAAAATGCAGGTGCAAAAATATGTATGTGACCGTAAAAAAGTATCACAAAATACTTGACGGCGTGACAAGCAGGTTGAAAGCAAATCTGCGGCAAGTTTTTGACTTGAGTAACCAAGCGAAAAGATATTCGCGGGCGAGAGTCAATAAAAGAGAGTGGCGAGATCCCTTGAATCAGGTTCAAGGCGACTTCTGCCGATATTATGAGTCAATAAGCGTGTAAATAATCAGCTAGTTTTTGTGAGGCTCGGAGGCTTAAATGCTTTGATAATAAAGGTTTTATAGGCGTGTCACCAGTCAAAACCCTACCCTAGAGGGAGTACATTTTGCGTTGGTTTAGATGGAGGGCAGGGGGCCAATTATCTGGCACAAGATTGGGAATCTGTGCAAGACTAAACGCAAGTTAGCTCGTAATAAAGTTCCCTTTGTTCAACAGGGTATACGGCCAGAAAACCTGAGTCGTTCTAGTTCCTAGACATGTTTATCACCCAATACGGTTTACTTAAGGTCGAACAAGTGATAAACTATATATGATATACAAAAAGTAAATCAAGTATAGTGCCG
>NZ_JAUBPR010000270.1:0-1760 GCF_036700845.1 Microcoleus sp. S13_C5 | reverse complement strand
TTTTTTTTTGTGAGACTAAATTTAGAGTGGCAGTTATGCAGAGGTCGTGTGTAAAAATATATATCCTCTGTAAGGCAATACAGGCAATGGTTTTGCGTATTTTAGGTATATAAATTACAGTCATGGCAAAACCTGTATTTAAGAAGTATAGTCCCAATCAGGCCTTTCTTATTCCTCCTTCATTAGATGAACTTATTGATGTCAATCACCCGGTTCGTATTGTTAATGATGTGGTTGATAAAATAGATCTCAGGCTATTGGAGAGACAATATAAAGGTGGAGGCACCTCTTCTTATCATCCTAAGATGATGCTGAAGATCATAGTCTATAGTTATTTGACTAATATCTACAGCAGTCGCAAGATGGAAGCGGCATTAAAAGAAAATATCCATTTTATGTGGCTCAGCGGGATGAATAAACCTGACCACAATACGATCAATAGTTTTCGGGGTCACAGGTTAAGGACTACTTTAAAGGATATCTTTATCCAGATTGTACAATTATTGGCAGCAGAAGGTTTGATTAGCCTTAAAGAAGTGTATATAGACGGTACTAAAATCGAATCTGCTGCTAACAGATATACGTTTGTGTGGGGCAATAGTATTAATGCAAACAGGGAGAAGATAAAGAAACAGATAGATGAACTCTGGGAATATGCGCAAAAGGTAGCAGCCGAAGAGCTGGATGAACCGGAGCCGCCTGTTTTTGATAAGATTGACGCTCAAAAAGTAACAGAAACTATAGAGAAAATTGAGGCAGCCTTAAAAGATAAGCCGGTAACAAAGCAGGTAAAACAGAAGTTGAACTATGCTAAGAAAAATTGGCCTGCCAATCTTGACAGATATGAAGTGCAAGAACAGATAATGGGTGAGCGCAATAGCTATTCGAAGACTGATCATGAGGCTACTTTTATGAGAATGAAAGAAGACCACATGCTTAACGGTCAACTAAAGCCTGCATACAATGTGCAGATATCAAGCAGTGATCAATATATTGTCGATTACAGTATTCACCAGTCATCAACAGATACAACCACTTTTATTAGTCATCTGCAGGAGCATAAAAAACAATACGAGCAGCATCCTGAGGTAGTGACCGCAGACGCAGGATATGGCTCTGAACAAAATCTGCAGTACCTGGAAGATAATACCATTGAAGGATACGTCAAATACAGCTACTTTGACAAAGAACAATCATCGGCCTACCAGGATAAACATCCTTTTGCACCATCGCGATTACATTACAATAAAGAAAAGGATTGTTACTACTGTCCAATGGGGCAACAGATGCGCAATACAGGCACCTTTACTAAAACAACAGCAACCGGTTTTAAACAACAGGTAATAAAATACCAGGCTGTTAATTGCGAAGGCTGTCCGTTGAACGGAGTATGTCATAAGTCCAAAGGTAACAGGATCATAGAAGTGAACTTCAATCTTAACCGGCTTAAAGCAATGGCATATCAAAATCTAACTTCTGAAAAGGGGATAGCACATCGCAAAAAGCGACCGTGGGATGTGGAATCTGTCTTCGGAAATATCAAATCGAATCACGGATTCCGGCGGTTCCTGCTCAGGGGCAAGAAAAAAGTAGCCATTGAGATCGGTTTATTGGCAATCGCTCAAAATTTAAGGAAAAAAGCAGCCTAAAACTGCTTTTTTCTTCACTTTCCTACTGATATGTTATGTGGAGCATATCAACAGCTAACAAGCAAACAAAATAAAGGGGCTGACTTAAAATTTTACTTTTAAGACAGCCCC
>NZ_JAUBPR010000134.1:0-16166 GCF_036700845.1 Microcoleus sp. S13_C5 | reverse complement strand
TCTCTTGTTTCATCTGTCGAAAGAATTCTTAAAGAATTTGGAGATAATTATGTAATTAATTTTGCTTAACTACTTACGCCAGGCTTTTTGGCTTTTTTTATGTCTATTTCAGAATATACACTTTTTTTCCTGTTTTCCACCTGTGATGATTAATAAAGATTATGCTTGGGACAAAGTATCGAAGACAAAGCTTATATTATCAAGGGACTCGCGAGTTCATTCATCTTTCTAAATGCTGTTTTCTTACTTTTTCAGCAAGCCCTAAAGTACACCTTAATCCCAAGCACTTACCAAAATGGTTGACAAACCCTTGCAACCGTACTCCATAAACCTGGAAACTGCTGTAAAACTAAGTTTGCCCACACACCGTTTTTTTTACACCACTAATACTTCGTTGTCTCTGTTAAAAATAGTTAAACAAACGGTTTCTTTGGTGTGTAATTTTAGAAAAGGAGAAAATTGATTATTGTTATTTATGCAATAATTAAGCGGTTTTTTAACCCTCTTATTTCGTTGAAACCCTCCATAAGAATTAAAAAAGCCGGTTAATGAGAGTTGAAGTGCGTCGATGACTGATTGTCAATTTGAGCTTTTTCCAGGAACAAGAAAAAAACGAAACCAAACCTCGTAGCAACCGGAGGTTGAACCCCGCATCGCCTTCCAAGGCTGTTGCTGGAATCAAGACCGCACCTAGAAACTCCAGAGTTAATGATCGTAAACAGGATTGTCTTTAGGACTAATTAAATGCAGCAACTTTTGCTTGATCTGCTCATCGAATACTTCCCATTTTAGCCTTGCATAATCGCTGTTCTCATTCCCGCCCGAAAGAAATCCCACCGGAATTTCAAAACCTCCAGCTTGACTTCTACCACCCCCAAAAAAGCGTCCTTGAGCATCTTGACCGAAGGCTTCTTTAATGAATTCGTCGGGATCGAGAGTAAGTTTATTAGTTCGCAGCGAGCCAATTACTACTTCAATTTCTTCGTCCTTGTCGTGAACAATTGCGTAAACAACGGCTGTATGTACGTTCTCTTCTGTTACTAAAAAGTCCGCCGCTTGGGGAATAGAATCCCGATCGTCATAGCGGAGGTAGCCGATGCCGGCGATCGAAAAATTGTTCTGGACGGTGCGGTGTTTGAGCGATCGCTCGATCGCGTCCATCACCCACTTAGAACGAGACGACTGCAACACCGCATTCAGCAACTGCGGGTCGTAAAACCGACTCAAATAAGCCGCAGCTAGAAAGTCCTCCTCCTGAGCTTGTCTGAGGGCGATCGTATCCGATCGCAAACCGTGCATCAAAGCTGTAGCGCACTTGATGTGCAGACTGACGCTGGCGTCGAGAGTTAGGAGTCCAGCCTGTAAATACTCGGCAAAAATCGTGGCTGTAGCGCGGATTTGAGGGCGCAAATCGGTAAATTCTGCCTTCATTTCCCCCTGCAAATTGTGGTGGTCGATCACGGAGACGATCGGAACTCCAGCCGCTAAAATATACTCGGTTAAGTTACAAGTCGTCCCTTGATTGTCAATGAAAGCGCAGCCCTGAAACACCGACAAATCCTTAGTTTTTAGTGTTTCCACCGTCCAGCGCTGCAACGGCAACCCTGTCAATTTAACTAAGGCAATATTTTCTTGGTGGCTGAGGGCGCCGGCGTAGATAATCTCGCATTGGATATCGTACTGTTCGGCGATTAATTTGTAAGTCCAAGCGCTTGAAAGTGCGTCGGGGTCGGGAAAATCTTGCAGCAATATTAACTGGCGAGTGCCTTTGTGCCGATCGAACATTTGGCGCAATTGCTCGACTTTGCGATCGTGCAATTCCTCGCGGAGACGGCCGCGATTCTCTTGGGAAGCAACTTCGGCTTTGCTGCGCCGTTTCCCAGGCGCACTCACTTCGGCTACAACCTCGCTGCTGGAATCAAACTCAACTTCGCGGTTGCCGGAAGTTTCATCGGAATTGTTAGGGGAATGGTCTTTCATCGTTAAAAATTAACAATTTAACTATTTCAGGATTTGCGCGACATTCGATCTTAAACCCGGTTTCTTTGTAGATGCCTGTTTCTCAAAGCCCATACTTTTTACGACAAACCTGATTTAAGAGCGTAAATTCTCTCTTTAATTTTTTAATTCATGCAGAGAGTGTGTGTTGCCAGGAACGAAGCAATCTCAGAACTAATAACTCCCGCAAAAAACCCCCGCGCTTGCGCTGACAGGGGTTTTAAAGGCCTATTACATATTTTTGCCATTCTTTGTGCATGCCGCTCTTAACGTGTTTAGTGACTTCAAAATAAAGACCGCTGTGAGGTTTCCTCGGCGGATAGCGCAGCGACATTCCCGCTTCTTTCGGCGTGCGACTGCCTTTATTGACATTGCAGCGCACGCAGGCGGTGACGAGGTTTTCCCAACTGTCGCCTCCTCCGCGCGATCGGGGAATTACATGATCGAGGGTTAAATCGTCCCCCGTATAACTACAGTATTGACAAGAGTGTGCATCCCGGTGCAAGATGTTCCGGCGGGTCAGCGGAATATCCTTATAGGGAACTCGGACATAATGCCGCAGTCGGATCACAGTTGGTAGCGGGAAGTTTGGCGCAATAAATTTCCCGTTGTGTTCTACCTGTTCTGCTTTTCCTTTCAGCAACAAAACTACCGCCCTTCGCCAATTGGTGATGTTAAGGGGTTCGTAGGAGGCGTTCAGCACCAGAACATTGCCCATTGTTGATTATTAAAGAGAATATTTTTTTCGATATTAACACAGGTTTCACTTTAGGTGGGACGGCATCAGGAACCGCGAGGCTCAGCAAAAAACGCTGAAAAACCACTCCTTTACCCTACACCTTGGCGCCTGCGCCCCCTAGGGCTGCATCTATTTTCTGCCTTTGGTGTTTGTCACCGAGCTTTTTTCCCGGAGTTTTGGCTTAGATGAGGCCAGTGTGTGCGATCAGCAAAATTTGCAGAATAAATTTTATTTTTTTCTCTAAATGCCTAATCTTCCCGGCAACAAACAGCTTAACTTTTTAGACTATTAGTAACCTTAAATGAAAAAGCTTACTACTGCTCATGAAATTTCGGCTCTTAAAGTCAGCTTTTAGCGCGTCAATTATTGCCCTTGCTGCTCAGATTTTAGCAAACAGTCCAGCCTTGGCCCAAACGCCTTCATTCTTCTGCGGCGCTGCTGGCGGCCGCCCAGCTACAATTGCTGTTCAACAAGGCAAAAACATTCCCGTTATTTTGTGGCTAGCTGATAACTATTTCAATGAATCAGGAGAAGATGCGATTACTCGGTGCACCAGAGTCTCAGGAATTCTCAACAACTCGCAACCCCAAGGAAGCTGGGAGAATGTTGTCACAGCAGGTGCATCGTCCACCGGTCAACTAATTATTTGTGCAGCTAATCCTCAAGACGGTTCCTGTAGATTATTATATCAAGTACCCAAAGGCCAAAATCCAGAACAAGCCCGACAAGAACTCTTAAAAAGAGTTACAAATCCTAATGTAAGTGTTTCGCCTGTTAAAGTAAATTGATAGTAATAACTCATTAGCTACGGGTAGGACATGGCATTGCCATGTCCTACTTGCAGAGAGTTGAAACTCTTGTAAAATACTTCGGTTGAGTGGTGAAAAAATTGCAGCTTTGCTTCAGCAATTCTTCTAACCCTTCAACCTGCCTCAGCCAGACAGTGCCGTTGCTTCCAGCTACAGCAATTTGCTTTCCGTCTCGACTCCAACTGACACTAACAACATTCTCCTCAAACTCAAATTGAGCAACCTGCCGCCCCGCTAAATTCCACAGCCGTACAGTCTTGTCAATTCCCACTGTAGCCAGCCGTTCTCCGTCGGGACTAAAACTAATTGATTTCGCATCTAAATGCAAAGTTTGAAATTCCTTAACTAATTCTTTTTCTGACAAATTCCACAGGCCCACTTTGCCATTCAATGTTACTGTAGCAAAGCGATACTGGTGTGGAGCCGCAGTGAAACTGAGCCCAATTGCCTGAAGGGGAAGTGTTTTTTTCAGTTTTCCTGACAAATTCCAAATTCGCACTGTAGAGTTGCCATCTAAAGTCGTTATAAAATCTCCGTTTGGGCTAAAATTTACGCTTCTCACTAAGCCGTTGTGACCTGGGAGTTTCACGACGCTAGACGATATGGATTTTGGCAGTTTTGACAATTTCCAAATTGCAGCATTGCTGTCTATTCCAGCAGCAGCCAACAACAGTCCGTCGGGACTAAAACTGATGCTAGTAACTGAGCCTTGAATCCCTTTGAATGTAGAAATATTTTTTCCTGATAAATTCCATATTTTAACTGTGCTGTCCCTTCCTGCGGTTGCTAAAAATTTACCGTTAGGGCTAAAGTTTACCATATTAACTGACTGCTGCCCAGCTTTCCATTCAACAATTTTTTGCCCGGAAAAGTTCCAAATCCGAACACTATCGTCTATTCCGGCGCTTACTAAAACTTGGTGAGTGGGGCTAAAATTGACGCTGGTAACTGCACCGATATGAGCTTGCCACTTCATCTTTATTTGTGGTGGAAGTGATGAGGGTTTTATTTGCTCTTTTTCGCTAATCTTATCGAGGATTACTTGTAAGGCTAGCAGCGGTATAGTAGCCGGATATTGTTCTAGACGCGGTTGATTTTTAACCAAAGTTTTTAACTTTTTCCCCGAGGCGATCGCCCTCAGTAAAGCTTCTGATAAAGCTTCTGTGCTTTCGGTTTTTTGAGATACCGCCAACAATAAAGCATCGCTGCCATTTTGTTCTATTTCAATACTTGCTTGTGCTAGTTTAAACCGCTGGTAAGCGAGAGTTGAAAAGCCGATCGCCGCCACTAACGATGCTGCCAGTACCGCAGAACCGATGCCGATCCACTGTTTGGCTTTTTGTTTGGCAGAGTCAGCTTCACTCCAAGCTTTTTCGGCATCGCACACAGCTTTTTTGGTTTCTAGTGTAGCTAAATGCAGCAGTTGATTTTGGTCGCTCAAAATAACTTTCTGGCTGGCAGTCAAAAACTGAAAATCTTCGTTTCTCAAACTTTTTCCTGCCGCCCAAACTAATGCTGACTGCAAATCATCCCCTCGCAACAGTTGGGAATCATCTTCACAGCTAGAATTTAGCCATAGTTTGATCGCTTCCGAGTAAGGCGAGAGTTTTTCTAATTTTTCTTCAATTAATTCTTTGTTAAATACAGCTTGATAAATAGGATTAGAAATTGTTAATTTTTCCCCGCGCTTAACGATTAATCCGCTTAATCGCAACTCCATTTGTTCGGCACTGCCATCGGGGATAATTTCAGTTTGTTCTAAAATTTGCTGATACAATCCGAGTCTCCTCACAATCCGCTGGTTTTCTTTGAAAAGCCGATCGCGAATTGTGGACAAATGTTCTGGGACATCCTGAGTTTCCCAATTCTCCACGATTTTCAAGCGCACTACCTTCTCAACCCACTCTTTAGAAGTGTTAATTTTATCTTTCTCCTCCTCTTGGCAACTGGTGGCTGCATCTTCCTCCCCCCGTTGGTCACGGGTGGCTGCATCTTTCTCCCCCCCTTGGCAAGGGGGGGCTGGGGGGGGTAAATTCGGGATTAATTGTGGATTTTCCAACAATAGTTTGCACAGCTTTTGAGTCAAAAAAGGCTGCCCGCCCGTCCAATACAAAACCTCTCTCAAAACTTGATTAGGGCTGTCTGTAAGCTCGGCTAACCCCGCTGCTAGCGGTTGAGCTTCTGTTTCGTCAAAACCAGTTAATTCGATCGCCTTGCCAATATTAAAAGGGGTATTGCTGCTGGCATTTTGCTCGCGGCACAAATCCGTCGGCGATGCTACGCCTAAGAGGGCCCAAGTTAGGCGATCGAACTCTGAATTGTTGGCGCGCTTGTTGTAGCACGATCGAATTAAGGCTAAAAAATCGTCGGCGGGAAAATCTAGGGCGAGAATGCTGTCGATTTCGTCAATAAAAATGACAATGTTGCTGGAAATGTTGGGTAACAGTACGGTTTCGATGAATTCGCTCAATCTTTGAACAGGGGTTAAAAAATTGCGATCGCGCCACCAAGTCCGCACGTTGACAATATCCGACAGGTTAAAGTTATTTTCGAGAATGCGTAGCAAACCAGCATACCACTGTTCGGGAGTGACGCCGCGGTTGCCAATTTCCGAAATGTCGATCGCCGCACAAGCAATTCCTTCATTTCTCAGCCGCTGAATTGTCCGCACCTGCAAGCTAGATTTTCCCATTTGCCGGGAATTCAAAACATAGCAAAATTCTCCGGCTTTCAATCCGTTATATAAATCGTCGTCGGCTTGCCGCTTCACATAATTGGGAGCGTTATTGGTGAGACTGCCACCGACTTGATAGTAACTGGGTTTTGTAGTAAAATTCATATAAGTTATTCGGCGGTTGAAACCGCTACTACACAAACAAAGTCCGCCTTCGCGGACTGAATAATTGAGGCAGTATTAAACCATAATTCTGTATGATAAATTGTAGCACAATACAGTTATTCGGCGGTTGAAACCGCTAAAGAGTCAAACAAAATCTGCCTTCCCGGACTGAAGAAGTGAGGCGGTATTAAAGCATAATTCTGTATGATAAATTGTAACACAATACAGTATGAAAAATGATTGGACAGGATATAACGACGACAAAGACAAGTTAAGAGCTGAAATTTGGTCTGGGCTGAAGCAGCAAGCCGCATCTATTGGCGATCCGTTTGGTCATATTCCAAACTTTGTCGGAGCACAGGTGGCTGCCGAAAGATTGGCAGCTTTACCAATATGGCAACAAGCAAAAACGATTAAGTGCAATCCAGATTCGCCACAAATTCCGGTGCGGATGGGAGCTTTGCAAGATGGAAAACGCCTGTATATGGCAGTACCGCGCTTGACAGACGATCGCTGTTTTGTAGAGTTAACTGCTGAGGATTTGCAGCGGCAAAATATATCTATTGCCGAAAGTGCGATCGCCCGCCAAGCACTCGCTTGCGGAAAATTGGTAAGTTTTGCAGAAATGGAGCCAATTGATTTAGTAATAGTCGGCTGCGTAGCAGCAGGGCCCAACGGCGGAAGAACCGGGAAAGGTGCAGGATTTGCGGATTTGGAATTGGCTATGTTGAAGGAATTCGGGTTAGTACCAATCGATACGCCAATTGTAACAACAGTGCATCCTTTGCAAATAGTCGCAGATTCGCGTTTACCAATGCAAGCTCACGATTGGGCGCTGAATTGGATTGTTACTGCTGAGGAGGTAATTGAAACTAATACAACTTATCTGCGTCCAATCGGCTTAATCTGGGATAGTATACGGCCGGAACAGTTGGAACAAATTCCAATTTTGCGAAAGTTGAGAGAGCAAGACTAGATAACGAGTTTCTTTGGTAAACTTGCCTATAGTTTACTATTCCAAAAACTATGAAATTTATTTTGGGCGACATCACAAAACTGAAAGTTGATGCAATCGTGAATGCTGCAAATACCAGTTTACTTGGGGGTGGCGGAGTAGATGGAGCAATACACAAAGCAGCAGGTTCAGAACTTGTTCATGAGTGCCGATTGCTTGGAGGATGTAAGATTGGGAATGCTAAGCTAACTAAAGGATATCGCTTGCCTGCACGGTTCATCATCCACACAGTAGGGCCAGTATGGCGGGGAGGTAATCATGGAGAACCTGAACTCCTGGCGGAGTGTTACCGTAACTGTATGCAAATCGTCGCAGATCGAGAGTTAGAGAGTTTGGCATTTCCTTGCATTAGCACTGGGATCTACAAATATCCTAAAGCTCTAGCAGGTGAGATTGCAGTGAAGATATGCTCAGAACAAATACAAAAGAATGGTGGTTCTCAAAGAGTAATTTTTTGCTGCTTCGATCGAGAGAATTATGAAATTTATGAGAGGATTCTATCTAACTACAGTCTGACGTAGTGAATTTAGTTAGGGTTTTACCCTAGTCTTCATATCAATACTCCGGACAGTTTTTGAGACCGAGGCTGAAACCCTCATTCTACCGTTAGCATTTGACCTCACTGAGAAGGCTGAAACCCGCATTCTGCCGTTAGTGATTGAAAACTGTCCGGACTATTGAATATCTACATTTTTTAATATTTATTTAACAAACCGCGAAGGCGCGTTAGGCGAAGCCGTTCCAGTTGCCCGCAGGGGTTCCCGAAGGGTAGGGTAGGAGGCGAAGCAAGACAGAAGAAGAAGACTGTAAGTTGATGATATATCTACTTTGTGGTGAACACGCGCCATGCAATGAAAGCTGTAAAGGCTAGATAACCAAACACGGTTATCCAATCTAGCCAATTATCGGAAGTTATCAAAAAAATATCGTTCATGGGTATCATTCACCTGATTATTACTTACCGCACTTACGCACAAAATTTTACACAATCGCGCTCAAGTGCGATCTAAAATATTGCCGGTACAGTTCGCACCTCGGCACGCACTCGTTCCCCTGCAACTTAACCAACCCCAAACTGTCTAATTTAAACGCCTGCATCGCCTTTAATGGCACCGGAGAGTCCGCCCCCACAATCTCTCTCATCCCCTCCGCTAACTCAGGATATTCTTCCAAATTCCACAACTGCCGGCGCAAATGGTCGCTGTAAATTCCCGCATCTGCGATTGCAGTTTCTTTTAATTCATTGAGTGTCAAATCCGAGCGCGAAACGTGATATAATGCAACTCGCACTAAATACGGATGACCGCCGACAATTGCCATCAAGTTTTCAACTTCTGCATCCGACCAATTCAAATTGTGGCGCGCGGCTAAATCTTGTATTTGCTGAGAGTTGAATTCTGGCAAATCTACTGGAAGTCCGACATTGAAAGGCGATTGATTGATGTTCATCGGGATGTAAACTTCGGTGGAGTGAACTACAATTAATCGCAGTTTTTTCCATATGTCCCGCCGCTTTGATTCTTCGTGCCACGCCCGCAGCAGTCCTAAAAAGTCTTCGGCAATGTCGGGATATTGGAAAACGCGATCGATCTCGTCTAATCCTAAAATTAAAGGACTGTCGATTTGCGGCAAAATGTATTTTTCAAAGTAATCTTTGCAATTGACCTTGCTGCCAAAAATCTCGTCCCAATAATCGTCTAATTGATTTGGTAAGTGCAACTCGCGGCCCACGTAAGCGCAAAACCACTTTAAGAATTTATCTAAGTTGGCAAACACAGCTTTATCTACTAACTGAAAAGTTAGCGGCACGGTGCAATAACCTTGACGGGCTCCGTGATGCAAAATTCGGGCCATCAAGGAAGTTTTGCCCATTTGTCTCGGCGCTTTGATTCTAATTAAGGCGCTGGGCTGCACAATAGTTTGATAGCAGCGTTCTTCGATGGGCGGGCGTTCTACATAAAATTGAGAAGCGACATCGACTTGCCCTCCCGGTAATTCTGGTTCGGCAGCGGGTAGAGGTATTTCGTCGCTGCTAATTTCTAATACCTGGTTTGGCATTAAATCTTCCGGTTCTTCTTTGATCGGTGGGGGAGTTTCTGCTAGCAACTCCAGAACTTCTTCGATCAAAATGGGAGTGTCGGCTGCCGAGCACCATTCTCTTTGCTCGATCCGGTACAGATAGCCACGCAAATCGTGATTGAGAGGCGCGTCCAGCGGAAAACCGACGCGGATGGGGAGAATTATTGGTTTCTTGTCAGGGCGGGAGTCTTGCAGTTCTTTTGCTTGCTGAACTTGATATGTTAGCAGTTCGCTTTGGTTTCCCGTTGGCGGCAATAGCAGGAGCAAATAATCGCATTCTTGGAGGAATAAATTAATGCGATCGAACCAATTGTCTCCCAATCTAATGTTATTTTCTGCTGTGAAAACTGTATGACCGATCGCGCTTAAGGCCGTTTCTAACTGTTTTCCTAACTCGCGATCGGGCTCGGCGCTGCGATAACTGACAAATACTTTAACAATTCTGCTGCTGCTGGCTGTTTCCCCCGCGGGCGAATTGTCCAGCTCGTCTAAATTTTCCGGTTCCTCAAGTTTAGCCGATCGATGGTCGCTAGCAGCCAGAGTCATTTCAAAAGCCGCGAACAACTGTCGAATTTTACTCAAATCCGCACCTTCTCTACCCTGCTTAATTTTGCTGACTGTATCGGCACCAACGCCAGATTCAGCCTCGATTTCCGTCAGAGTACCTCTAATGTTATGTCGGTCAGACCATTCTTGGAGCGCCTCGTTAAGTTTCTTTAAGCCAGAGGCAGTGAGAATGCGACCGCGATCGCGTTTTGACTTGAGCACTTCGCTTGCAGTGAAAGGGGAACGAATCTAGAAATTTTAACGCCTTAAGTTCCTATTTTGGGCGATTTTAAGGAAGATAATCAGCCAGCCGGAATTTAAGGGATTTTACTTGGAGAGGTTTTTGGGGCGATCGACTCCTCAAACTCTGTCCTGATAACGGCTTCAACAGTTGAATATATTTGAGGAGAAAAAGTTTTTCTTAACTCCCCAATCTCCGCCGCTAATCACCATTTAACTTTTTAGAGTAGATACACCAAGCAAAAAAGGAGCAGCCAAATGAACAAAATCTTACACAGACTGGCAATGGCCGCTTTGGGAACCGCCGCCATTTTCACAATTAATACACTTAATAATTTAACAGAAGCATCAGCCGCTGGTAAATTTGACCAACCAGAAAATTATCAAAACACAGTTTTTCCACTTCGCGTACCGGGTCAGTTCCATAAATAGGCAAATTCATTCATTTAATTAAGGAGAAATTATGAAGTCTACACTGTGTTCACCGCAACCTATAGCTACAAAATCTGACTCCGTTGATGTTGAGGCCATCGAGGCCTGCACTGCACTTGCGTGGGTTGAATTGGTAGCATTAGATGCCAGCGCTCTCACGGGGGACGATTGGCTGGCTTTGTGCGATGATATAGATAGCGGGGAAATCTACCGCTGCTGGTTTTTGTGGCGCGATCGCGAAGTTAGCGGTAATTGGGAAGCTTACGATCCTTTGAGCGATCGCCGATTTGTTGCTAAAGGAAAAGTGTTTCTCAAAGCCGCGATCGACTCCCTTGAAGATGCTAGAAATCGGGAAGTCGCCTAAATTGAATTCATCTCAGGTGAATAAAATTTTGGCCTACACAACAAGAATTCTGCCAAGAGAATCCACGACTGTACAAAGTTTTGTCGACCTGGGCGAGACAGGAAGAAAAAGGGGTAATAGAACCGGATTTGATATGAGTCCCGGGAACGGAATACTCTCAAAGAAAATAAAAAAAATACGGCTGCGGGCAAGAGTTGACTGTATGATGCTAGGTGCTTCGTCTCGAAAGCGGTTGATAACGTTTTTCCAGCCGCTTTCTCGCAGCAGCCGTTAAACTCTTTCTCTTTAAACATGACTCTAAAACTGCGATGGCTATTGCCGGCCGCCCTTAGTCTTTTCTCGATCGCCCTACCTGCAAAAGCTGATACACTAACATCTTGGCACTTCGATGCCCGCGAAAACCAACTCAATTTAACCACGGATTCAGGAGTTCAGCCGGAAGTCAAACTAATCGCCAATCCCACGCGCTTAGTAATTGACTTACCGGGAATAGTCTTGGAGTATCCCGAAAGTCCTCAAAGCTACAACTCAGCTATTCAACAAATTAGAGTCGGGCAGTTTGACACCGAAACTACCAGGTTAGTGATACAATTAACTCCCGGTTATAAGTTAGACCCGCAAAAAGTTCGAGTCATTAGAGAATCGGCCACTCGCTGGTCGTTTCAGTTGCCAAATCCCGAGCAAATAGCGGGCAACGAGTCTTTGAGCCCAACAGCTATTACCAGCGTAGAACAAGCAGCCGGTCAAGTTACTCCCACTGTTTCGCCGCCAAATCAGAGAAACTATTCCACTGATTTGGCGATGTCAACAGGCTCGGAAATGACAGCCATCAAGCCTCAAATCGAAAGTGCGATCGAACAGTATAGATCCCTGAGCGCCGGAATGTTTTTTCTGGATTTAGATACAGGAAACTATTTGGATATCAAGGGCGATCGAGTATTTCCGGCGGCGAGTACCATCAAATTACCAATTCTGATTGCTTTTTATCAAGATGTAGACGCAGGCAAAGTTAGCCTAGACGAAACATTAGTTATGAAGTCGGACTTGGTTGCCAGCGGCTCCGGAACTATGCAAGATGAACCTGATGGAACTCGGTTTAGCATCAGAGAAACCGTAGATAAAATGATTACCATCAGCGACAATACAGCCACCAACATGATTATTGAACGTTTGGGGGGAATTGCTAAACTCAATGAGCGTTTTCGCAGTTGGGGATTAACTGATACCAGAATTCGCAATTGGCTCGGCGATTTTCAAGGAACAAATACAACAAGTTCTGTGGATATGGTAAAGTTGCTGGCGATGCTGTCTCGCGATAAATTAGTTTCTGAATCGAGTCGAGAACAGGCTTTAGAATTACTGCGACGTACAACAACTAGAACGCTGCTTCCTTCGGGTTTAGGGGCGGGAGCCGTGATTGCTGACAAAACCGGAGATATCGGCTTTGTAGTTGGCGATGCTGGAATTATTGATATGCCGAATGGGAAGCGTTATTTAGCGGCAATTTTTGTCAAACGCCCTTACAATGACCCGATAGTGAGAGATTTTGTCCGTCGAATTTCGCGGATTGTTTACAATTATTTAGACCAACCTGCGGCCAGAGTACCGGATAATTTGCGCTAATCAGACAATTCGGCGATTGAAATCGCTCATCAACAAACAAAGTCCGCCTTCGCGGACTTGAAGAGAAGATTTTTAATTACTAATGACTATTCTTTGCGCTCGATGGCTACAGTCAAATGAGCCACAACTGCCCCTACTGTAGCAAGTACAGCAGCAATTGGAAAGACTACTGATCCTGCAACGCCGCCTACCAATCCAGCCATCAGCGGAATGTCTGCCAAAGTCCGCCCTTGCGAGTTTTTGATGACGAGGCGGCGGAGTTTTCCTTGCTGAATTAGTTCTTTGACTTTACCAATTAGGCTGTCGCCGCTAATCTTAAATTCTTCCACTCTGACTTTTTCCTCTGTTGCAAATTCTGAGGCGTATAAAGGAGTTTCAACTGTTGGGTTGGCTGAATTTCCGGCCGCTGCTGTTTCGTCTTGTAGAATTGTTACTTGTTGTTCTAGTTGTGAGTTCATTTTGTGTAAGGGCGGGTGAAAACCAACCGTTTAATTTCTATACCCTTATCTTCGGCGATCGCACTTGGGAATGACAGGCAAGGAAACCCTACAATCTGCATTCGTACTTTCCACCCCTGCCTTTTTACTCAAAACTTTATTTTTGTCTCGTTAGATCGGGGCGGGTTTATCTATTCCTAAAGGTATAGAAGCTTTTGTTGAAACAACCAGTCTCTAGATATAAGTCAAGTAATATCAATTCGGATTGCACTCCTCATGATTGTTGAGTGTTGACTAAAATTATGATTTTGGGACAAATGACAGTTTGGACATTTGAAAAATACCGATGCCACCGGAAACGATATCAGTTGTCTTTACGACTTGACGGAGATTTGAGACGATCGCTTTTATCCTAGTCAACAAAGTGAATTAATAGACAATTCAGAATCGTAGAAACTGCTTTAAAATATTTTTAGTCCCAATATTTCTACCATGACTTCAAGAGTGATTGCTATCTAGGCACACTCCTCAGAGGGTGGAGGTACGATCTCGATACCGTACTTGGGAGCAGTAGTAAGAATTTTGTCAAGGTCTTCAGGGCTCAAGGATGCTCCAAGGCTAATCTCACCATTCACTGCCTTTCCAACTTCGGCAATAAATTTCTCAAAGCCAGCAGGAGTGACCCAAACCAGAATTTTAGCGGCTGTAGCGGTGGTATTAGTAAATCGGTGAAGCTGGCCTTTCGGTGAATGAAGGAAGGTTCCAGCCGTCGCAACGAAAGTACGATCGTCAAGCTGGAATTCAATCTCTCCGTCTTGAACATAAAATGATTCATTTTCTCGGTAGTGCCGATGGGTTGGCGTACCGCCACCAGGTGCAACAATTACCTCACAAAGCGCATAGGCTTCCCCTGTCTCTTCACCAACTGCTTTGAAGGTATAGAGGTCTTGACCAAAGTAGTAAGAACGACCTTGACCGGGTTCAATAAAAAGTCCGTTTTGATGAATTGTCATTTGTTAATTCCTCAAGCGAAGTGTTAGCTGGCTGGCGATGGCTTTTTGTGGAACATTGTTCACGAAGTCAGAGTTTTCTCAATACGCCGATCGGGTATCAGCCACATGATTGCAACTAAAACATACAGCATGAAAGCCAACCATGAGTTGACAAAGGAAAGCAGGATTGCTACGGTATAAATCACCACTGATACTTTACCCTTCAAGTCTCGCCCAAGTGCGATTGCCAGAGTGGAATCTTTACCGTGGTGAGAAATAAGAACACGAGTAAGAATGAAGTAAGCGATCGCAGCCAACAATAGCACTGTGCCATAAAGCGCAACTGGCCAGGCCGCGAAGTGGTTCTCGCCTGTCCAGGCAGTGACAAAGGGAATGAGTGACAACCAGAACAGCAGATGCAAATTAGCCCACAAAACATTACCATTGACGTGCCGAGTCGCCTGTAACAAGTGATGGTGGTTGTTCCAGTAAATACCAAGATAAATAAAACTGAGTACATAGCTCAGAAATACTGGAACTAGCGGACGCAGCGCAGCTAAATCAGCTTCATGGGGCACTTTCAATTCCAGCACCATGATGGTGATGAGAATGGCGATTACACCATCGCTGAATGCTTCTAACCTGCCTTTACCCATTTTTGTAGATCCTCCTTTTTTGTTGGTGCGGGCGATCGCTTCTCATTCCAAAAATAACTTAGCATAAGGTCGGTTGCAGTGATTTGTTATACCGATCGGCGATCGCTGGCACTTACCAACAAAGCTAACGATTTTGCTTGCCTAATCTCGGCTGAAAACAGATAACTTTAACGGACTTTTCGCTGATCTGTTTAAGCAGTCGATCGGCACGAATTCTTATTAATACCCGATCGCGCAACGGGTAAAACGGGAGAAGCAGTTGTTGAAATAAAAAGAGCGATCGATTAAGGAAGCGCGATCGCGGCTATTTGACGTAAATAGTTTGAGCGGTAGAGAGAATTTCTTGACGGCGAATCCAGTTGGAACTGCGATCGATCGCCCGTTTACTGATTAGATCGACTCGTCTACTTAGCACTGCTTCGAGTTCTTCCTGCATTTGGGCGCGATCGAGTATACCCCAGTTGGCTGTGGGGGCAAAAGCAACTAGGATATCGATGTCGCTGTCTGGATGAAAGTCGTCACGAAGGATCGAACCAAAGAAGGAGAGTTCGATGATTTGCCACTGTTGGCAGAATTTGTTGATTTGGTCAATTGGTAGGGCGATCGCGGTTTTCATTCAGCCTCCTCAATCTTTTGGCACAATCTTTATGGCTTCGTAAATAATGCCATATTCATCGCAGAGCGTAATAGTCTGTGCCATAAATAAGCTTAGGAGATTTGGGCATCTTCTAGATTGTGATGAAGCATATCTTGATATAAAGACTCTGCTACACCCTGATATGCTCGATCGAGATCATCGTGTTTGACTACTCGAAAAATAGTAAAAATAACTTGCCAAAAAATTGGAGCTTCGTCAACTGCCCAAATTACCTTTATTGTTCAAGAAACCGTTAGTGTGTACAGTGAAGATTCATAACCATTAATATTTGACGGTAGGCGAAGACGGCGCAGCTTACGATAGACATCAGCTTTTTGAGTTGGGAAGAGGCTGGCGCAATCGTTGATTTTTTGAATTACTGCTGCTTTTTGATCTTTACTCAACTTAGCAATATCTTTCTCAAAGCCCCTTGTTGACTCAATTAAAATATCCACGTTAGGAACCGCGTTAATTTCATCTCTGAGCTTTTTCATAGCTTTTTTCATTATCTTCCCACCGTATCGGCTCAATAAATAGGGGGAGCAGTTATTCTAGTTGCCCAGACAAGCCCAAGGGATGAAGAGAAGATTTTTCGCGAATAATAGTAGATAGAGAGGGAATAACTCGAAGTTGAGAAATTCGGTCACGGACATAATCGAAAAAACTGATTCCCAACTGATGAGTAGCGGGACTTAAACAAATTTTAAGCCCAAACAAAGCCTAAACTGGCTTTATAAGCGGAGAATACGTCCCAATTTTG